>JALRGP010000021.1 GCA_023259685.1 Alphaproteobacteria bacterium
GTTCGATTGACACTTGAGAACAGGCGTGGATAGGAACCAAACGTTCCTTATCGCCCTTTCCTTTTACAAATAAAAACATCCTATCATTTTCTTTAAAAAATGCATCCATCGTTAAAGTCACTAATTCTGTTACACGCAAACCAGATCCATATAACAATTCTAAAATAGCAAGTACACGCATTGTTGAAGGAGTACCATCTGATTTTAAAAAGGTTAAAAAAGCATCAATATCAGATTGTTCCATGGTCTTTGGTAATTTTTTAACTGCTTTTAATGCAGATATATCATCCAAAGGATTAGATTCAATCAAATTATTTTTTTTAAGAAATTTGAAAAATGCCCGAAGACTCGACAAACGCCGGTTAATTGTTGCCACGGAATGATTGACATGTTGTAAATGCGTGATATAACCGCGCACAACGTCAACATGTAAGGGGTCTTGTCCCACAAATTTTAAAAAGTCAGCTATATCTGCTCGGTATGATAAGAAAGTATTATGGCTTTTTCCTTGTTCAATAAACAAGATGTTTAAAAACATTTCCGTCCATTGTTTATACATCGGTTACATTAGTTATTGTCGTTCTAGAAAAGTATACATCAAGAGTTTGTATGAAAACAAAAAAGCAGCTCTTACCCAAAATGGGTGGGTAAAAGGGGATTGACCCGACTCAAATTGAGTTACATTTAATTTATCTCATCCACTTCCGGTTTTGATGTGTTTTTTTTATCATAAGATCATATTTAAATAAAAAAAACTATGAATTTTTACGTATTAATTCAGTAATTTTTGATAAAATTCCCTGCATAACCCAAGAAAAAACAATAAAAACGATCAAACATATAATAGCATACTCAAATGTATAATTATCCACGAAAGGTTTAAGCCAATCGCATATCATTAAAGGGGAGACATCCTCAACTATATGTTTTTTGGACAGCACATCAATCCAAAATTTAACACATACTCCCATAATCAGTAATGAGCCCAAAATACCCACATAATTTTTAGGTAAATAATTGAGAAAAAAAATTCCAAGCATAACGCCAATAATCCCGCCTGATATTAATAAAAAGACTAATATAAAATCACATGGCGCGCCATTTAAAGAGTGCAAAATAATGATAACGGTGTTAATGCCAAACCCTGCCAAAAATGATGTGCCAGTGACGGCGGCACTGGTACGACCAATAATGTAGGTAAGCATGGGAATTGTAAAGATGCTGGTAGCTCCGCCCAATGATGATGTTAGTAATCCCGTGATGATACCGATAAAAAAAGGGACTAAAATGCTCATTTCTACCCTTGATCTTATAAAAATACGATGAAAAGGTATATAGATCATCCAATGGCGCATGGTTAATCCCGATGGTTTATTGGAGTAAGCATTTTGAGATGCAAGATTTTGAATGAGCATGATGATCGCTAAAAAACTTAAAAATATCACAGCAAAAATTTTAATACGATCTCTAAAATGATCAAGGAAAAAAAATTCTAAAATGGCCCCACATAATCCTCCAAAAAACAAATACATGCCCAATGCAATGTCAACGTCACGTTTTCTAAAATAAGCCAAAAATGAAACAAACCCGGTACTTGCTGCATTATTTAACTGAGACGACACACTGACCATTGGAGGAATTCCCATCATCATTAAACAAGGAGTAATAATTAAACCGCCACCAACACCGAATACGGAAGAAATGAAACCACCAGCAATACCAATAATAAATAGAAAATACAAGATAACTTCTACGCCAGCAACAGGAAGAACAACGGAGTCGGTCATGATAACCTTTGAACATAAAATTATGAGAATGGCTGGGGCACTAGGACTCGAACCTAGGGATGACGGTACCAAAAACCGTTGCCTTACCAACTTGGCTATGCCCCATCCATATTTTTATTATGCTGTGTTTTTTTTTTAATGGCAAATTTTAAAATTGATTCGTGTTTTTATTCAAATGTGCATGAATATATTTTTTAGGTAAAATAATAAAAATAGTAGTATCAATAAAAAAATGAAATTCACACATCGTTGGCTGGAAAGATATTGTCGTTTGAACTGTGAGATTGAGCAAGTTATCAAAACATTACCTTTTTTAGGAATAGAGGTTGAAGATGTTCATTTTTTTGCCAAAGATTTTGAGCGTATGTGTGTGGGGCGAATTGATCATATTGAACGTCATCCTCAAGCTGATCGTTTAAATGTATGCCTTGTTAATATTGGGGAGGCCGACCCTGTGCAGGTTGTGTGCGGTGCGAATAATGCACGTTTGGGTCTTGTAACGGCTTTTGCACATGTGGGGGCGATTATTCCATCTATACAAACCCCTTTAAAAAAAGGCACCATCAGAGGTGTTGGTAGCTTTGGGATGCTATGTTCAAAGGAAGAACTTGGTTTATCTGATCATTCTGATGGCATTGTTGAGTTGGATGAGACGTTAAAGCCCGGGACACTGTTGTCCCAGGCATTAAACCGTGATGACACATTCATTGATGTCAGCCTTACTCCTAACCGAGGTGATTGTTTTTCAATCAAAGGGATCGCACGTGATATCGCAGCAGCTGGCCTTGGGGATTATCTCAACCCATTTGAATCTGTGATCACAAATAAATTTGAACCCTTTTCGGATCACATTCATGGTTCTGCCTCCTGCTTTGCATTGGTTAATATTAATATATCGTCAATGAATTCTCACGTATTATGCCATCATTTAAGTTCGGTTGATCAAAAATTGGTCAACCCAGCTGTTGATTTAACAAATTTCATGATGTTTGAATGCGGCCAACCTTTCCATGCCTACGACGCCGATTTAATCAAGGGACACGTACGTGTAGATATATCCACAGGAGGGGAGCGATTTGAAGCATTAAACGATGTCACTTACACTGTGCCGCCCAACGCCATTGTCATCAAAGATGACGAAGGAATCATTGCCCTTGCTGGTATTATTGGTGGAAAACGAACGGCATGTTCACCCCATACAAAGTGTATTTTATTGGAAGCAGGAATCTTTGACCCTATTGCCATTTCAATGGCAGGGCAAGCACTTCATTTAACAACCGATGCTAGAATGCGATTTGAACGGGGAGTCGATCAAGGTGCATTTGAAGACCATTTACGCCAAATTCTAACTTTATTTAAAGAAGCAGGAGCCACCATCCAAAGTGGATCCATCCACATATCTGATCCAGCGATAAAGCGTGTTCCATTTGATCATCATCGTATCCACCATTTAACCGGTGTTTCTTTACCTCTGGAACAGGTTCAGTCGATCTTGTCTCAATTGAATATGTCTTACCAAGATGGGGTTGTTACGGTCCCCAGCCACCGCCATGATATTTCCATCCCCCAAGATATCGTCGAAGAAGTTTTACGTATATATGGATATGGTCATTTAACAACGTGTGATTTACCTTTGAAACCGGCAAAACCTTATCGCACAAATAACATTTTGTCCCATTGTTATGGCCTTGGGTATCAAGAAGTAGTGACATTTTCTTTCACAAAGAATGAAACATCTTTACCCCTTCAAACTCCGTTGTCCCATGAGTGGGCCTATATGAGAGATTCAGTTGTACCATCTCTTGTGGAACAAGCTGCGTCTTTGGCTTCTTATGGTCAAGAATCGATTAAAATTGTCGAGCAGGCACCCATTTATTCTAAGGATTATCATTTATATCAAACGATTGTTTTATCGGGTCTGTGCCAGGGTAAGAAATTGGATAAAACGGTTGTTGATGATGTCCAATATTTTGATTTTTTTGATATCAAGGGTGATGTGGAGAGCATTTTAAAACAATACGGGATTCACAATTATCAATTGGAGTCTCCGTCTTTAGAAATTTATCATCCTTATCAATCGGCTACCATTAAAATGGGCAAACATGTGATTGGTTATTTTGGAGCGATTCATCCAAAATTGATGAAAAAAGCTTTTGCCTTTGAATTATTTTTAGAACGTCTTCCGCGTTTAACTAATTTTAAAATACCTGAGAAGCATTCTGTTTATCCCAAGGTTGTTCGAGATTTTTGTTTTATTTTAAAAAATCAAGTTTCTTTTTCCGTCATTGAAAAACATGTGTATAAAGTGGGGCCCTTTGTAACAAACGTTCATCCATTTGATGTATATGGCGATTCCATTGCATTTCGTGTGACATTTCAATCGAATGAGAAAACATTAAACGAAGATGAGGTAAATCAGTACTATCAAAAAGTGATCAGTTCCATGGAATCATTGGGATTGGAGTTAAAGCTATGATGAAGATTGTTATTGGTGTAGAGGGGCTGAGCTTAACACCCCTTGAAATGGATTTGTTAAATACACTTCAACCTTTTGGTGTGATTTTATTTAAAAGAAATTGCCAAACACCTGAGCAAGTGAAAGCATTGACAGCGTCCATCAAAACATGCGTTCCCCATTGTCAAATTTTTATTGACCAGGAGGGCGGCAGAGTTCAACGTCTTCCTTGGCGACATGCCCCTGCTCTGTTATCGTTTGAACATAAGGACATCGATGTTTTGTATGAATCTTGTTTAAATATGGCCCAGGAATTAAAAAATTTAGGTGTCGATATTGATTGTGCTCCTTGTTGCGATTTATATATAGAAGGCGCAGATCCTGTGATTGGAGATCGGGCATTTTCAAAAAATCCAAAACGTGTCGTGGAACTGTATCATGTATGGAAACAAGCATTTGACGAGGTTGGAGTGACCTGCATGATGAAACACATCCCCGGACTTGGGCGTGCATCATGCGATCCCCATTCCCATACAACCATCATTAGTACACCAATTGATATTTTAAAAGACAATGATTTTTGGGTGTTTAAAGAAATTTGTAAAACCCAAGAACAAGGCGGCCTAGCGATGACCTCCCATGCCATTATGGAGTCTTTGGATCCAACAACACCCTTGACTTTATCAAAGGTAGGTATTGATTACATAAGAAATGACATTGGATTTAAGGGAACTCTTATCACCGATTGTTTGACAATGGACGGCCTTGAGCCGTTGACATTAAAAGAACGTATTGACAGGTCTATTGCGGCAGGATGCGATATCCAATTAATCAGCTCGCCCATATCGAAAAAATTACTAGATATCTTAACATGAAAATCGGACTGATTGCAGGTGGGGGAGATTTACCTCTTTATGTGTGTCAAAATGAAAAAATTGCAGCGGTAGTGGGATTCAAAGGCATGAGCAATGATGATATCCATCGTTGTGATTGTCCTCTTTTATGGACGTCCCTTGGAAAAGTGGGAGCCATGATATCATTTTTCAAAAGCCATCGCATTACTCACATCATGATGATTGGCAACATTAAAAGACCATCATTTGCAGAACTGAAAGTTGATTACAAGGGGGCAAAGTGGTTAATTCACTTGAGGTCGGCTTTTTTAAAAGGAGACGATGGACTACTCAGAGCTATCGCAGATATTATTGAAAGTGAAGGTTTTGTGATGATGCCTGCGCCAAAAACAGTCAAAATCACATCTTGTAACCTTGAGATGATTGACACCATCACACAACAAGACATCAATCATGGTGATATGATTTTAAAGACTTTGTCTGCGTTTGATATCGGACAATCAATTATCGTGGAACATGGGATTGTACTTGGAATCGAAGCCGCAGAAGGAACTGACCATTTGATCAAACGATGTAAGGATTTGAAAAAAATCAAAGGTGCAGGTGTTTTAATTAAACGCAACAAACAACATCAACATGATTTTTTAGATACTCCAACGATTGGCCCCACAACTATTGATCTTGCTTACACATGCGGTTTAAAGGGCATATCCATTGATATCAATACAAATATTGTTCATCCGGTTGAAGTCCAATCCAAAATTCGTGAGTTGAATATGTTTTTGCAGATTATTTAGGAATGTCAGCCAAAATAAAAATTGCTGATTTCTGAAAACATCTTCATTTTTGAGATGATAATCATGACCCATGAAAATAATCAAAGATGATTTGGGCCAATTCCTCGTGAATACCTGGAATTTTCAGTAAATCATTCTTGGATGCTTTGGCAACGTCCTTGACTGATCCAAAATATTGGAGCAATTGTTTTTTTCTTTTTGGGCCGATACCTGGGATATCATCCAATCTCGAATGAATGAGACCTTTGCTTCTGGCTGAACGATGGGTGGTAATGGCAAAACGGTGAGCTTCATCCCTGATTTTTTGCAGAAAATGAAACAGAGGGTGGTTTTTGGGAAATGTCAGGGGTGGAGCATGTTCTTGGATAAAAATCTCTTCCGATGCATGTCTGTTGGGCCCCTTGGATATACCAATCACAGGGACGTCAATCCCCAAAGGACGTAAAATCCCAAGTACAGCACTGACTTGTCCTTTTCCCCCATCAATCAACAGTAAATCCGGTTTCGGCAAATCTTGTTTTTGAAATCTTCGCTCCATCACATGGCGCATCATGGCAAAATCATCCCGGGTTTCATCCAAATGAATGGAAAATCGGCGGTAAGTTTTTTTATCAAAACCTTGCCGTGTGCATGCAATCATCACCCCATACGGAAAGGTCCCACTTAAATGGCTGTTATCATACACCTCAATGCGTTCAACTTGCTGCAGGTGAAATGTTGACTCCAAATCTTGGAATACCCCATCCAAAGCTGTTTCTCTTTTCATCATTTCTTTGGCATTATGAATGGCATTATCGATCAAATTGTACTTGGTCCCCTTTTGAGGCCATTGGATGGTTACTTTTTTTTTATGCAAATGATAAAGGGAATCTTGGATCACACTGGCGTCATCTAAGGCATGGCTCATTAAAATAAGCTCTGGGCAAGGGCGTTCTTGATAAAATTGCATAATGAAATCTGATAATTGTTCCTGGACGTCTAGCCCTTCCCAATCACGAAATAAATACGGCATATTACCCAAATGGCGGCCGTTCCTATAAAATAACACCTGAATTGCATGGTAGGGGCCACTACTATACAAACCAATCACATCGATGTCTTGGCGGATATCGGTATTGATGGTTTGTTTTGCTTGGATGTAATTAATAGATTTAATTTGATCACGGTAATGGGCGGCCTTTTCAAAATCCCACGCTGCAGAGGCTGCATTCATTTTGTCTTGTAATGTTTTTTGAATCAACACATCTTCCCCTTTTAGCAATTGAATAGCCGTTTTGACATCCGTATCGTAATGGTCTTTTGAAATTTTATCAACACACGGAGCCGTACAACGTTTGATGTGGTATTGAAGGCATGGTCGTTTACGATTTGAAAAAACAGAATTGGAACAGGTACGGATTTTACATGCCTTTTGAAGGTTAATCATTGTTTCATCCACAGCTTCTACATTGGAAAAGGGGCCAAAATAATCCCCAGGATGGTGTTTGGCTCCGCGGTGTTTCATGAGTCTTGGGAATTCATCCTTTGTGATCACAATATAGGGAAATGATTTGTCATCTTTTAATAAAATATTATAGGTGGGCCGCAATGTCTTGATCATGTTACTTTCAAGCAGTAAGGCCTCCACCTCTGATTTTGTCACAATAAATTGCATAGAAGCCGTTTGGGCGACCATTCGACGCAGCCGATTGGGAAGTTGATCAATTTTTGTATAACTGGTGACTCTTTTTTTTAAATCCTTGGCCTTTCCGATATAGAGAATTTCTTTTGACAGCGAAATCATACGATACACTCCACTAGACCCGAAATCTAATGTTTTAAGGGCCTCTTGGATGACATGGACGCCAGCATCAATCATCGTTTAAAAAATTTTTTAATTAAACCAACATGGGTTAAAAAATAAACCAATCCCGCCATTGGAATTTTTATCATGACATGACGGGAAGAAGTATACATAATAACAAACCCCATGCATGCGCATGCCATTAATGTCCACACGGCGTCCCATAATACAAAAGATGTGAACACAAACCACCCACGTTTTTTTAAAATGATAAAGGTCAAGATGACTTGGGACCACGCCGCCAACGTGGTGGCACCACACAAGGTTAAATGTCCAAATTTTTCAATAAACAATACGTTACACATGATATGAATGCCGATACAAATAATCGATAAAATCATGGGAGTTTTTGTATCTTTTCTTGAAAAAAAACAATTATTAAAAACCTTTAAAATAATATATGCCGGCAATCCCATGCCGAGCACCGCCAACGCGTTGGCGGTATGGATCACTGCGTCGCTTGTAAACCGTCCATGCCCATACACAAGATGGATAATATCATGACTGAGTAAGACTAACCCAACGGCTGATGGAATACTCAGACGAAGGGTAAAACATAAGCTGTTGGTTTGGATACGCTCGATGGCTCTTTGATCTGAAGAGTTGACGGCTTTTGATAAAAATGGTAATATCACTGTGGCAATAGCAATCCCAAAAATGGACAGAGGTAATTGATTCAAACGATCAGCATAATAGATGTAAGATAGGGACCCAACCGATAAAAATGATGCAAAGGTCAAATCAATCAACATGTTGATTTGTGAGACCCCTGCACTGATCATGCCCGGCCCCATGCGTTTTAAAATGTTTTTAAGAGGTGGTGTCATGGAGAGTTTTTGCCATTGAAATACGTATCCTTGGCGGTAAGATAAAACCGTTAAAAATGCCCATTGGCAGATGCCGGCCACAATAATAGACATGGATAAGGTGTACGGATCCGGTGATATTAATAATGCTCCGATCATAAAAATATTTAAAATAATAGGTGCGGCTGCTGCGGCTGCGAACCTGTTAAGAGAATTTAAAACACCCGATAAAATAGCGCTTAAAGAAATCAGTAAAATATAAGGAAAGGTGATTTTTGTTAAAGACGCAGCTAAAGTCCTGAGTTCATCAGAAGCCCCCGGAGCAATAATATGCATAAAAAATGGTGTGAATAACTCAACCAAAATAACCAATAAACACAACACCATTCCCATCATGATTTTGATATCACAAAATAATTTTTTTGCTTGAGATTGGTCTTTGAGTAAGCCCGTAAATTCAGGTACAAAGGCAGCATGGAACGCCCCTTCTGCAAAAAAACGCCTAAAAAAATTGGGAAATTTAAAGGCAATTAAAAATGCATCACTCACAAGGGTGGCACCCAAATAATGAGACATCAAAACCTCTCTTGCAAGACCAAGCAACCGACTGATCAGTGTAAAAAAACTGACGCTGGTGATAAATTTAAAAATTGGATCTACTTGTTATCATCCTTAAGGTATTGTAGCGAATTTTTTATTTGCTTACCTATAAAGATTTCATAGGCTAGTGGCATCAAAACCGCACATACTGCATAAAATCAATATTTTTTTTGTGTTAAAATAAAATTAAAATATTTTTAAAATTGCATAGGTTTTTATTATTTATTTTTTACTTTGTGTCTGTGTCGTTAGCCATGGATATTCATGGTGGGACAATGGTATGTTTTCAAGATCTGCAACGTTGGATATGTGTCATTCAATCAAAAAAAAAACCTATTTTAAGGTCGATCATACCTTATGAATTAGAGCCACTACCAAATGGATGGTACGCCATTTATTTAAACGCTCCCCGATTCATGTTGCCCAAAATTGATCAAAAAAAATTTGGATGGTCCCTGTCATTTGTGCCATTTTATGATGCGGACATTCCTTTGAAAAAGACGATCAATCAAAAATTACCGCATGAAGGAAAGGTGTTTTTTTTTAAAACAAAACAACAGGGTGTGCTTTATTGTATGATTCCATTTTCAAAAAAGACACGTCCTGTTCCGTGCGGAACAGTTATGTTAAACAGCGCCCAAGGGTATGCATTTAAAATTTCAAAAAAAATGAACATCAAAAAAGATCAGCGTTTTGTTTATATCCCTGAAAAAAATTTAAAAAAATCTGATATATCATCCAATGACGTCTCTTTTGGTGATATCTATAATGGATTGAATGACCCTTCTTTACCGGCGGGAAAAAGATGGCCTTTTTACGCATTATTTAACCAAGACATGGATACAAAGGCCACACGTTACCACTTGTTTTATGAGGCAATACGTTTGGTGGAGATGAAAAAAATTGATCAGGCCTTGGACATTCTGACATCATTAATGAGGTCTTGTCATATTTTGCCGTTGGATTATCGCATGATGACACATATATGTAATCACCTGTTAAAAGGTGATTCGTTTGATGTGCTGCGTTACGTTGAGGGCATTGATCAAACAATTTTAAAAATTTTAATTTATCGATGCATGGTTCATTATCATGATCATAAAAACGCTGCACTTTTATTAAAAAGTATGAATATTTATCACGGTTTACAGATGGAGCACATCAAAAATTTTATCCATGGATCCGGCTCTTTTGAGGAGAAAAAAATATTTTTAAAAAATTATCATCATCAACCTGATGTCCTTAAAAAATGCACTCAACTTTTGTTTAACTACGAGATTCAATGTCAACATTATCTTGAAGCGGGTGATTTTTTTTATGATTATTGGGTGAGTCAACCGGCGTCGGAAGAAAGATCGACTGGTTTGATACAATCGTGCGAAGCCTTGATGAACGGGCAGGGGCACGATAAAGCCATCACTATTTTATCATCCGTGGAACCCATCAATGGGATGGTACTTTATTTGATGGGGGTCTGTTATTACCATCAACACAAATATTCCAAGGCTTTGGATTGTTTAAAAGAATCATTATTACCCAACAGTTTTCAAAATATTGGATATATTTATTTCGACCAAGGACAATGGAAAGAAGCACGTCATTATCTTGAAAAACGTTTAAATTTAATTGTTGGTGCGTTGTTGCCGGATGAAATTATCTTGAAAAAAAATTTAATTTTACTCATTTGGTGTTGTGATGCTCACATGAACGCCATTGAAAAAAGACACAATTTTATCAATCAACATAAGGATTTTTTAAAATCTCACGCTCAAGAATTATCGGGGTTATTGACCGTCGGTGTCCACCCGTCCGTTGCAGAGGTCAAGCAACATTTAAATAATTTAAAAAAAACTGTTACACTACTGAAGGTGGGTCGCACTTATACGTCAAGTGGTCAGGTCTTGATTGAAGCAGCCAAACGTCCTAAGGGCGATGCCACCTTTTTTGCACTCGCACGTTAAATATAATTAAGAAGGCATTCCCATCATATTTTTCATATCATTCAAATTGGATGGAACCGCTTTATCTTTGGGGGGTTCTGGGGCCTGTTGGGCGGCGATGGCTCCTATTAATTGCAAAATAGTTTTTACTTCTTGAGATTCCTGAGAAATTGATGACAATACTTGTGGCAATGTTTTATTTTCCCAGCTAGCCGCCATTTTAATAAAAATAGGTGCCAAACTATGAGGGTCGATTGTTTCTAAAAAATAAGCTAAATCTACCAAAGCTTTATAGGCCATTTTTCTGTTTGATACTTCTTGCTCGTTAGATAATTCCATAGGTGCATTTGATTGATCTGGGGTGCGTGAGTGAGACTGATCTTCTACAGATGTTGCAACCTCGATCACGGGAATGGATAAAATTTCATTCAAAATATCGATCAGATTTTTAAAACTCAAGTCATGATAAGGGATAAAATGATCAATGGTTTTTGATAATTTATTTAAGTTTTCCTGACACGATGTAATCAGACTCTTGTCAAAATAACAAGAAAACGTTGCAGATGATTGTTGGTGTTGATGCAGCTGCCAATCGTACAAGGTGACGGAACTATTGGGCAATTTGATTAAAGGAATTACATCAACATACATTTTTTTAATCCATGATAACACCTTGATTCGTGGTTCCATGGGGTCATCATCATTGGTTACCTTTGGAAACATTGTGTCAAAAAAACAGTTCAAAAATTCATTTAAGATATGAATGCCATTTTGAATTCCTTGAAAACCTTGGACATGGCATAAGGATTCTAGATAAAAACCCAATATATATAAATCTTTTGTTTGTGAAGATAAAATATTTTCACAGGTGGATTTTATAAAGGAATAATTGGGTTTTTTATTTTCTTCAGGAATACTTTTTCTGGATTCTTTAATATCGTCATAGATCTGACTGTATCTTAAATCATGTCCGTGTGGGCCTGCATCGTGGTTGTGCAAGGGCTGTAGAACAGCCCATTTCCCAGGATTATTTGGATTTGGATTCTCCGTCATCATTGGCGGCGTGCCCCATCACACTGGCTAAGATAAAATCACGCTCTGGATGGGCGGCTTTAACACCAGAAGGCAAGTTTAAGCTGTCCAATTGAATACTGTGGTTCACAGCAATACCATCCAAATCCACGACAAACTCTTGTGGGATAGAATGGGGAGGGCAATTAACTTCCAACGTATGGTGAATAACGTTTAAAATTCCACCTAATTTGATGCCCGGACATTTGTCTTCATTAATATAACGAATTGGCACATGGATACGAATGGTTGAATTTTCATCAACACGTTGGAATTCGACGTGAATAGGTGCATCACTAACAGGGTGATATTGAATTTTTTTAGCAATTGCTTTTTCGGTATGTCCTTCCACATCGATTGAAAATAAACGGGTAAAAAAACCTGTTTCTTTCATTTCATTTTTTAGATCCTTTTCTGAAATAGAAAATGATAATGATTCTTTACCAAGACCATAAATATTTGCAGGAATTTTTTGATTTTTTCTCAAATGGCTTGAACAAGTGGTTCCTACCTTT
>JALRGP010000022.1 GCA_023259685.1 Alphaproteobacteria bacterium
GATCACTATTACATTTTTTTCATTAATACAACCGAAGATGAATCGAGTATGGATCCATCTGCACAGGATACATTATTTAAAAATTTAAGCTATATGTTAAAAAATGATGTATCCGACAGTATTGTGGGTTGTGCAAAACATAAGTTTCCATTAAAAATCAATGAAAAGGTATTTAAAATTTTTGATCAAAATGATGCTTAAAGTCATATCCCCAACTTCTTCATTATCATATTCCACAGTTCGGTCATTAACCATAGATACTAGCCTTGGTAAAATTCAAATTTTGCCCGGGCATATTGATATTATTACCGGGGTATCAGGTGAAATGTCTATCCAATGCGATCAATCTCACGATTCTAAAGTTCTCAATATAAAAGAAGGTGTCTTTATAGCACAAAACGACGAATGGACCTTGCTTGCTAACGATGCGTCTATACAATCCTGATTTCAAACCTTTTGAACAAACCTTATTAACACCCCGTCAACTGCATCATTTATCGGTTCGTCGCTTTCGTCCCAACCGAGAAACCTTGTATATTTTTAATGACCAACACGGTGTTTGGAAAGTTGTTTTTCATAATGACACAAACATTATACCGGTAGAATCCATCAGTTCTGCCAAAAAAACCCCTAAACTTGCTTTAGCGTTTGGATTAATCAGATCTGCTCATTTATCCGATTTTTTACAAAAAGCTGTGGAATTAGGTGTCACTGATTTTTTTCCTTTGCAAACGGATTTTTCTCAAACTTATCCTTTAAAAATGGATAAGCTGGAACAGGTGATGATCGATGCGATTCAACAAAGTGAACGATTAACTTTGCCAACAATCCATCCCATCATTGATTTAAAAACGTTATGCCAGAAAATTGAAAATTTTACATTTTTCTCGGCAATTGAAAGGGAATCTTCTCATTCTCTATTTGACATTCATGAAAAAAATATGAACCGATGTATAGTGATCGGACCAGAAGGTGGATGGTCTTTGAATGAAAAAAAATTCCTCACAGATCACACCCGCCCTTATTCCTTAGGACATTCTATATTAAAAGTAGAAACGGCTATGATTTTAAGCATTGGTTATTGTGCTTTTTTATTTGATTAATTTTCAACATATTTTTACAAATATATCCATCATCTTTTAACATAATTATATGGTGATAATATATATTTTTTTTATGCGCATTATTATAATGATGATATGTGTGTCTTTCGGATTTTGTGGTTTTGAAGGTGCTTTTTTGGGAGTAGGCTTGGGAGCCCAACATTCAACACAAACCTTAGGTGGTGATGCTTTGGCATTATTTAATCCGTCTGAAAAAGGAAGACCTCACACACGATTAGGAGGACATATTAAGCTATTGGGAGGACACAGCAATCGTTTTGATCATTGGTATATGGGAGGAGAGCTTTTTGCCATTATTCCATTTCATCAAAATTCCACAAAACGAGAAGGGACACAATGTCAAGGCTCTACTCTTTATCAACGAGGTTGGTCATTGGGATTAACGCCGCGTTTAGGGTTTATTATCTGTCAAAAAGTATTGGTATTTACCAAATTTGGTATTGAAATAAGCCGTGATTATATGGAATGGTCTAATACTGGAACTCTCAGACCCGGTTATTATGAGGGCCGAAAAAAAACACTGTTAGGGGTGATTGTTGGTGGTGGCTGTGAGGTGTGCATGTCTGACCACATAAATTTACGTTTTGATTATGGATACCATTCAACAAGAACTCTTGGAGATACGTTAAATAATATGAAAATGACCCTTAAACGTCATGCTCATATGTATAATATGGCACTTGTATATCAATTTTAGACAACTGGAACCCCAGTAAATACTGGGGTTTTAAGGAAGGTGTTTTTTCTTTAAAAGATTTGTTCTCGTATTTTCACAACCTAGTCTTGTTATAAATGCGTAGAACAAGATCAGTAAAAATTTCATGATCATTCAAATTTTGATATTGACGAGTTACAATTGCCGAACACTTATTCTGTAGATACGTCTTGGATCCGCGCTTAATATTTCAAATTCTAATCCTTTGAAAGAAATGATCTCGCCCCTCACTGGTACGTGTCCAGCAATAAAAACAATTAATCCACCAATTGTATCGATATCTTCATCTGTGTCATTAAAAGGTCCATAATCTTTGAAATAATCTTCCACTTGTTTGACAGTTGCACGTCCATCGACAATTAATGTCCCATCAGTTTTTAATTCAAATTGAGATTTTAATGCCTGTTGCTCATGGGCATCTTGAATATCACCAATAATTTGTTCTATTAACATATCTAAGGTGACTAAACCATCGATACCTCCGTATTCATCCACAACGAAACCCATTTTCGTACCCGTTTCTCTCATATGAATCAGTAAATCTAAAATACGCATTGTGGGAGATATAAACAAAGCATCTTTAACAAGTGTACGAAGGGGTGTTTTTTTTTCTTCTAACATCCATTTAAAAACATCATAGATATCTAATGTTCCAATAATATGATCCAATGTTTCCATATAAACCGGTAACAGGCTTTTTGTTTTAAGCAGTAAATTCATTTGTTGATCTAAATCCATGTTTAAAGGAACTGCAACAATATCTGCCCGCGGTACCATGACATCTTTGGCTTCTAAATCTTTTAAGTTTAAAACATTACCAAGCAATAATAATTCATCATCGTCAATAGACGGCTCTTCTTCTTTGACTTCTTCAATCAGCTCCTCAATGGTATGTCTGATATTTTCTTTATCTTTTTTAAAAAATTTAAACAATTTTAATAATGCCATCTCAGTGTTTTTAAAAATTCTAATGGGGGGCCTTTAAGGTATTGTTTCATTTTTCAAAAATATTTGTAAACACAATTAAAAAAGTGTGTGTACAACAAAATCATTTTTTTATTAAAATTAATATATTTTTAATAATTTATTTCTAATGTAATTTAAAAATACTGTTGCAATATCTATGTTTTTGATTGCTTTTGCCTTGGGATTACATTTATCTGAGTCAGTTTTTATCAAACCCAATATTTTACATTTTCAAGGGCTAGTGATGACGTCAGCAAAAAAATGGGTATTGATGATTAATCATAAATCTTATACTCCTGCAAAATTACCCAAATCTATAAAAATTTTATCCATCCATCCCAAAAAAATTCTCGTTCAATCAGGAGAACAAAAAATTTGTTTATCGATTGGTGACAAAATTAAAATTTATCAAAACCATGTTGAAAAAATAGACGACTAAAAATTTTTGATAACCTTTTAAAAAAACCTCAGGACATCATCCAAATAGATGAAATCCTGAGATAATCTTCAATTCTCATTGGATAAAGATTGGTAGGCATCTTTTAAAATAAATTGTTCTGTTATTTTTTTTTGATGGTCAATTTTATCTTGTTCCCATGCCTCGGGCTTGGCATTTTGATAAGCCACGTTACCAATTTTTTTATCAAGTTTATCAATGTCCGATTGTAATTGAGCAATTTTTTTATTCAAAATATTGATGGCTTCTTCTAGTTTTAACGAATCTGCTAGCATGAAAAAGGCTTTTTTATCACCAACGGACGCTGATACATGATGACCTTTGAGATCACTTTGAATATCTGATTTTGTTAAAAATTCTATCATAGGATAAAGAGGTGTAAAAACCATCCAATCATCACTGAGGTAAATATGAATTTTTTGATTGGCATTCAGAGCAAATAACCCCCTGATAGAGCGAATATTGTTAATCAAATCCAAACAAGGTTCAATCTGACATTGTGGCAATGAATCATGGTGCGGCCACCTTTGATTTGAAAGTGTATCATTTGGATAGCTGTGTTGGTATAACTCGTCTGATAAAATTGGGCACAATGGATGAATTAAATGTAAAAATTCATGAAAAATCTCTAAACCTAATGCCCCCGTTCCGCCATAGGGTTTTGATCCTTCCAAAAATACATCACAAAAATCATTCCAAAAAAATTTATAAATAATCTGGGAAAAATGATCAAAACGATACTCAGATAAGGCCTGATTCATGGATTTTTGAGCTTGTCTAAGGGAATTAACTATCCATAAATACAATGGATGTGAATCATTAATAGACGTGATCTGAGACGCATTAATGATTAAAAATTTATGGGCATTTCGAATTTTTGTCATAAAATTTCGGGCTTTTTCTACTTTTTTCTTTGCAAAAGAACTGTCTTGAGAAGGGGCTGCTGCTTCACAAAACGCAAATCTTGTCGCATCCACACCAAATTCATCAATTAATTCCAACGGATCAATCACATTACCCTTTGATTTTGACATTTTTTGACCATTTTCGTCACGGATCAGGCCGTGCACATAAACAGTTTTAAAGGGGATTTGTCCCGTTAATTTAAGAGACAGCATGATCATTCGTGCCACCCAAAAGAAAATAATATCAAAACCCGTCATTAAAAAATCGGTTGGAAAAAAACGTTGTAAATCTTTTGTTTTATCCGGCCACCCAAGGGTTGCAAAGGGCCATAATCCCGATGAAAACCATGTGTCCAACACATCATTATCCTGTTCCAAAGACACATCATGTCCATAGTGCTTGCGAGCTTGATCTTGTGCGTCTTGATGGTTTTTTGCAACAAATACGCCTCCATCTGGTCCATACCATGCAGGAATACGGTGCCCCCACCATAATTGTCGTGACAAGCACCATGGCTGTATATTCTCAAGCCACTGGAAATAGACGTTTTCCCAATGTTTGGGGAAAAATTGTATCTCTCCATTTTTAACTGCTGCTATGGCTGGCTTTGCAAGCTCGGTCATATCCATGAACCATTGGTCTGTTAAAAAGGGTTGTATTTCAATGTGGGAACGGTTTCCTGCACCGTAAGGTTTTGACATCATGTTATCTTGAATGTCTATGACCTCAACTTCTTTTAAAATCTTATCTCTTGCATCTTTGATAGACAGACCAATGTAATCTTGTGGAGCAGGGTCAATTAAGTGAGCTTTTTTATCTAAAATATTAATCGTTGGTAAGTTGTGACGTTTACCCACCTCAAAGTCATTAAAATCATGGGCAGGTGTTATTTTAACGGCACCACTGCCTTTTGTGGGGTCGCAATACGTATCTGCAATCACCGGTATGGAACGGTTAATGATTGGAACCAATACTTTTTTTCCGATGAAGTGTTTAAAACGTTCATCATCGGGATGAACTGCTACAGCCACATCCCCAAATAATGTTTCTGGACGTGTCGTTGCAACAACAATACCTTCCATGGGATTATCCTCAAGAAGGTAGCGCAGGTAATACATTTTTCCCATTTCCTCTTTTTTCTCAACCTCTAAATCAGAAACGGCCGTTTCTAAAACAGGATCCCAATTAACCAAATGTTTTGATTTATAAATGTATCCTTCTTTATAAAGGCTGATAAAAGCTTCGACAACAGCAGCGCTTAGTCCATCGTCCATGGTAAAACGATATCTATCAAAATCTGGTGAAATGCACAGGCGTTTTTGTTGATGAACAATCGTATCTCCGGAATATTGTTTCCACGCCCACACACGTTTTAAAAATTCTTCACGTCCAAGTATTTTGGATGACGTACCTTCTTTGTTGAGTTGTTTTTCAACAACCATTTGGGTGGCAATGCCCGCGTGGTCAGTTCCACCTTGCCATAGGACACATTTTCCAAGCATACGTTGATAACGAATCAACACATCTTGAAGAGTATTATTAAATCCGTGTCCTAAGTGAAGTGTTCCTGTGACATTAGGTGGAGGAAGAGCAATACAAAAAGATTTTTCCTTTGTATCATCAGCCTTAAAATGTTTTATTTGTTTTTCATAGATGAGATTGTCGTTATTCAATTTTTAAAACTCGCACCATGCATTTGGTTTATAATAAAATATTTTTAAAAAAAATTCAGTAGTATGATTGTTCAAAATCTTATCAAGTTGAATTTGAACGGACAAACACGTTGAAAATGTGGAATCATTTAAATATTGTAGTCTCAAATTTTTAAATTTTAACGGTTGTATTAAATTGTCCCGGCATTATCACAGTAATATTTCCGTTCCATATGCAAGATACTTTCCCATTTTTATCAAAAGCAGGCTTTCCACAAACTTTGACTTTGGAGGAGGCTGCACCCCATTTTCCTGTGACTATAGGAATGCAAGGAACAGGCGTTAACACCCCAAATGCGGCAACCGTGGCAGCAATAACCATGGGATTTGCCATTGATCGGCACATTCCAAAGGGTAAAATATTTAAAAAAGGGATAGAATCACCTATGTTTGCAACAGATTGATAATTGCTAAAAACAACTTTTCTTGGCAACACCAATAGTGGAACAGGGACCATCCCTTGAGAACATTTGATTAAACTCATGACCCCAGAAACACCAAGACCCATTTAACCCTCCCTTTTTAGATAATTTCGACACAACAAAAGGTTAATGACAATAAATACTACACACTCCATAAATATAGGACGAAATGATGTTGTCATCAAAAAACTGATTTGAATCATGGCCATACTCACAATTAAATTTCTTGAAAAACTCAACAACGATGTTGCAAACCCACCATAACAGGTTGGCAGGGAATCAATGGATTTTTTAAAGCATGTTGAAATTGATGCTGACATGCTAAGTTGTAAAAATATGACGCCCATTGTCACAATGATTGGATGATGAACATCAAACACAAAAAAAATAACTAATAAAAACACACATATACTTTGTGAATATAAGGCGTATCTTAAACATGTTGTGCTGGGAATTTTTTTTAAATAATAAAAAAATAATAAACTACCAATAAGGTTAAAAACAGACCATACAAAATTAACATAAGAATAACAAATCGGAGAATAACCGTACACTTGAATAAACAAGAATGAACTAGATGTGACAAGAATAACACTGGTGACAACGGGTAATGAATGGGCAAGTCCATACCTCAAGAAATTCATATTTTTCATAAAACAGATCAATTGTTCTTTGAATTTGTCTGTTGATGGCAACTGTTCAGCGTTTTTTACAGAATGACGGATAATGTAAAAAGCCAAAATTAATGTGATACAAGATAAGATAATCAGAAAAATAAAATTTGAACGCCATCCAAAATATTTCAATAAATATGCACCTATTAAAGGAGCGATAGCAAATACAATGGGAAATAACATGCCATAAATAGATAAATATCTTTGGTAATTGGATCCTTGGAAATGCTCACTGAGTAAGCATAATGACAAAACAGACACACCACCGCTTCCAACCGATTGAATGAAACGTCCTAATAAAAAAAAATGAATACTAATGGACGAAGCGCATACGATGGATCCCATGATTAGTAACAGGCACCCGATCATAAAAGGACGCTTTATTCCAAATAAATCGCTATAGTATCCATAAAATAAACCAGAAGCAGATCCTACCAATGGACTTAAACTTAAAGAAAACTGAATAACCTTAAAATCAACATTGAAAAACGACGCTAAATAAGGAGCAGCCGGTAAATAAATATCAATAACGGCTACCGTCACGGCAGCCGCAAATAATGATAAAAAAAGAATACTGCTCTTAAAATGGAATGTCGTCATTCAAATCATCATGAGAACTTGTATTGTTACTTTGATGATCAAGAGAAGAATAATGAGACTCATCGGATTGAACATACTGTCCTTGATTGGGTTTTTCTAGCAAAATAATTTCACCACGATAAGCAGATAAAACAATTTCCGTTGCAAAACGTTCCATATTTTGTGAATCTACATAGCGACGTGTTTGAATTTGACCCTCGACGTATATTTTATGTCCTTTTTTGACATATTTTTCAACAATTTCCGCTAATTTTTCATTCATAATAACGATTCGGTGCCATTCTGTTCTGTCTTTACGTTCTCCGGTCGTTTTATCTTTCCAAGATTCACCTGTAGCCAAGGAAAAACTAGCCATTTTTGTGCCTGCTTGGGTGTGTCTAACCTCAGGATCTTTGCCCACGTTTCCGATTAAAACAACTTTGTTAATCGAGCTTGCCATTTTAAAAAAAATTTGACAGTATTTTATATAGTATATCAAAAATTTTTCTGGGGACGTAATTATTTAAAAAGTTTCATTTCTTGCGTGCGATTAAAAATAAATCTTAAACGTGTCCCCGGCATAAAATCCGCACCTTATCATTATGTCCTTTGTCAATGCAGCGCCCACATATTCCTTGCATCATACATTGCATCGTTTTGTGGTAAAACCATTGATGAGTGGCACAGGGTAGTTTTTTTTTCAGATCAGGATCAAGGGTTGAAACCACATAATCAAATGGATCTACCGGTAAGGAATCTATATGAGATATATGGATTGGATACACGGACACGTGAGCGTTATTAGACAACTGAGACAGATCAAATAATTCTTTTTCATCTTCATAAAGCCATACAATCTTTTGTGGCGCCGATGGTCGTGTTAGAGCATCACTGAGAGCAAGGACAATTTGTGCCCCTTTAACAACCCAACAAAGCGATGATTGCGCGGGAATAAATGGTTGCCCCACAGGACCCATCACATGAACAGTTTCATTTAATTTTAGATTGTGTAACGCTTTTGTGGCGGGACCGATCATATGTATAATGAGTTCAATCTGATCTCCAACTGATCGATAAAAACTTAAAGGAATTCCTTTGATATGGTGCGACGAATGAAAACGAAACATGTGTCCAGGGCGTCCTTTTTGGGCTAAGTAAGTTCCATAGATACTCAGCTTTATGTAATGATCACTAAGATAGTCAATTTTTCTGATCGTCTTTGAAAATGTGTTTTGAATATCATATATGCTGGGACGTTTTGGCCGAACCCCAGGAGGCTGTGTCCGTTGATGTGCAATCTCTAAGGCCTTCATGCGGCCACTATACAGTGCCTTCACAACACTTCCTCTAAAATGAGGATCAAGATCCCCTACCTTGTGCACATTCAGATGATCTGGATACAAATTAGATTGAGTGACACCAGTTGCGATTAGTACGTTATCACAAGGAATTAACTCTTCATCACCATTGGGACGTTGAACCCATACCCCCACCACTTCTTGGTGAATTCCGGATTGTAATTTTAATACGCGAATATTTTCCAAAATCTCCACACCTTCTTCGGCGGCATGTTGATACTCTTTTGGGGCCGTTTGATACCCTGTCGATGTTGCAATGTCTTGATGATACAGTATTAGAACACGTCGAAAGCTCATTATTTTTGAACATCAATGAAAACGTCCAATTGTTGTCCAACAAACAGATTCTCGTAAGGTTCTTCGATGGTGTAAATGACCTCTAACACACGAGTATCGACCCGTTCATTAGCAAGGCCGCTTAATTTTGTTTTAGGAATAGCCATTGGTTCAATTCTTAAAAAAGAGATGGGATATGATACGGAGGGATCTCCTTTTAAAAAGGCTTTGCCGCGCCCTTGGTTGCTTAACCTGTGCAAGTCGTATTCATCAATTTGTACCCGTAAATGAAGGGGTTTCAAGTGACCTAACGATATATAACAATCCGATAATAATCCAATATATTGCCCCACTCTTACATAGACTTTTAAAACTGTTCCATCAATGGGCGCACACACTGTCAGCAAACGAATAGATACATCTAAAGTGTCCAGCTTTGCTTGAGCCTGTTCTAAGGCGTGTTTTGCTTCGTTTAATTGGCATTGGGCTATTTTAACACCATAACGATAACGTTGCTGATCATCTTCGCTGACAGAAAATCCCGTTTTCAATTTATCAAAACGATTTCTTTGTTGCGTTTTATCTTCTAATTGTACGGTTGCAGTTGCAATTTTTGATTCAGCAACGCTGATCTCTTTTAACAAAGACAATCGCTCCGATTTTAACCGATCATCGCGCAACTTAAATAAAGGATCTCCTTTTTTAACGTTTTCACCTTCGGTGACAAAAACATCTGTGACGACCCCTTGTATATCGCTGCCTGCATTCACGACATAGGTATTAGGCTCTACGATACCTGTTCCACATACAACCTCGTCAAAAGGAGAAGAAGGCGGCAAAGCCGTATAGCTCACAACTGGTTGTTGTTGGTCTCCTAATGTATGGGTGAATATTATTCCACCTATAATGCCCACAAGACTGATTATCATTAAAATTTTATTTTTAGTTTTTAATTTTTTAAAAAAATCCATTATGCGTTATCCTTTTTTGGTTGTTCAATTGATACAATACGCCCGTCTTCTATATGAGCAATATAATCGGCATATTTTAATATGCGATGGTCGTGGGTGACAATAACCGCCGTTGTCTGAAAATTTTTATTCATGTTTGAAATAAGACCCACCACTTGATCTCCTGTCTCATGATCTAAGGCAGCAGTTGGCTCGTCACAAATAAGAATTTTTGGTTCATGGATGACACCCCGTGCAATCGCAAGCCTTTGCTGCTCCCCTCCCGACAATTGATCAGGATAGAGATGTTCACGGTTCGATAATCCAACCTTTGATAAAATCTCACGCGCTTTATTTTTGGCAACAACCTCATCGACACCATTAATTAAAAGAGGAACCATCGCATTGTCTAAAACAGAAATTGTTGAGATGAGATGGTAATTTTGAAAGACAAATCCAATGTTTTTTCCTCGAAATGCGGTTAATTCTTTGGAACTCATATGATCTAAATCATGATTTAACAACATGCAGGTTCCGCTATCTTTTTTTAAAATGCCGGCAATAATTGAAATAAGAGTTGTTTTACCACATCCAGATGGTCCTAAAATCATAAATATAGATCCTGTTGGTATTGCTAAATCAATATCTTTTAATACCGCAAGGTTTAAAAAAGATTTTGACAGATGAACGCAACGAATGATATCAAAAGACAACCACTAAAGACTTTAGGTAATAATCGTAATCTTAGTATAAATGATTATAAAAAAACCAAAAACTTATTAATTATCCACCTTCATAATAATTTGCTCAAAACAACCATATATATTATTATATATTTAGGAATGGAAGGGTGGCCGAGCGGTCAAAGGCAGCAGACTGTAAATCTGTCGACGTACGTCTACGTAGGTTCGAATCCTACTCCTTCCACCATTTTTTAAACAATTTTATTATTTTTTATTTTGTTTTCTGCTAATATCAAAAATACATTAACAGTGTTTGTGGGATCTGCCAAAGGTGGTGTCGGAAAATCAACTGTCACGTTAGGTCTTGCCAAAGCTTTTAAAAAACGGGGTTTTTCTGTTGGTGTCATCGACGCAGATATTCATGGCCCTTCTTTATTAACATTGGCAAACTTCGAAGGAAGACATGTTTTTAATTCTGCAAAAAAAATTGTTCCTCTATTACATGACAACATACAATATGTATCCATTGAAGCGATCGTTCCAAAACACGAAGCCATAGCGTGGCGGGGCGTCATGGCGGGGCGTGCAATTGCACAATTTTTAAAAGATGTTGAGTTTAGTCCTTTAGATATCATTTTAATAGATCTCCCCCCTGGGACTGGTGATATTCACTTAGCAGTTTGTCAACAAACGGATCCCAAAGGAGCCATTTTGGTATCAACCCCAGATCAAGTTGCCATCAATGACACGATTCGTTTTTATAATTTTTTAAAAAGAATGTCCATTGATGTTTTTGGAATTATTTATAATATGGTTCATTTATCTTGTCCATCATGTCACCATTCCATTAATTTATTTGATAATGCACAATTATCCGGATTAAATGAACTCAAAATTTTACACAAACTTTCTTGGTCAAAGGATTTATCATCTGATTTTGATCATATTATTCAGGAGCTTTGTCATCATGATCACTTTTCAAAATTTTGTATTTCTTAAAAGCGTTGTCTCTATTCGCCATTTACCGCAACAAGGAAATGAAGTTGCTTTTATAGGCAGGTCGAACGTTGGAAAATCATCTCTATTAAACGCAATCGTTCAAAAACCTTTAGCCAAAACATCTAATACCCCAGGACGCACTCAAATGATCAATTATTTTCATATGAATCATGATTGTTTTTTGGTAGATTTACCTGGATATGGTTACACAAAAGCACCACAAAATATTTCACAAAAATGGTTGCGATTATCCATGAACTATTTTAGGTACAGCCTTTTTTTAAAAAGAGTATTTATTTTGATTGATGCACGCCATGGCATTAAACCCATTGACGAAGAAATGATGAACGAATTTGATATCATTGGACTATCTTATCAAATCGTTTTAACAAAAACAGACAAGATATCATCCACTGAACTTCAAGAACAATTAAAAATAACAACCATATTCACTCATCAACACCCGGCATGTTTTCCTCATGTTTTGCTTGTCAGTAGTGAAAAACGCACAGGTCTTGAAGAATTAAGACAACATATATCAGATATTTTAATGCAATAGATATAATAGAGTTCTTTATGATAACAATTCCAAGGCCTAAACATAAAGAATTTTATAGCTCTTACCCAAAACGGGCAGGTAAGAGCCTTGTTTTTTAAAAAAACGCCCTAATCTGTATCTGTAATTTCTCCT
>JALRGP010000023.1 GCA_023259685.1 Alphaproteobacteria bacterium
CCAAAAATAAAATATTTTTGTTAGAAATTCTCTTAATTAATACTCAAAAAATTATTTGTTTTGAAGATATTTTTTTTCCTACCCCAACTTTTAATCGCACCCTTCCATATGCTGAAAATACAAAATTTCTGGGAAAATTTAGAAATATAGTATAATAAAAATGTGGAAGTTTTTTATTTTTAAAAAACGCCCTTTTTACACCACCCCTTGACGACAAAGGAGAATATTGATGTCATCATCAAAGAAAAAAGTCACTGGTTACATTAAATTGCAAGTACCAGCTGGCAAAGCAAATCCGTCCCCACCAATTGGTCCAGCTTTGGGACAAAGAGGATTAAATATCATGGATTTTTGTAAAGCTTTTAACGACCGTACGAAAGCTATGGAACCAGGAATGCCTATTCCGGTTGTCATTACAGCCTATGCAGATCGTAGCTTTACATTTGTGACCAAAACACCACCAAATTCCTATTTCTTGAAAAAAGCAGCCAAAATCGACAGCGGATCCAAAACCCCCGGTCGTTCAACCGTTGCCCAAGTCACAATGGAACAAGTGAAAGATATCGCTAAAATCAAGATGCCCGACTTAAATGCTAACGATATTCATGCAGCAATGCAAATGATTATTGGATCAGCACGGTCGATGGGTATTAAAGTTGTGGAGTCGTAAAATGATTGGAAAACGTTTAAAAAATTTGGCAAAAAAAGTTGATCAGAATACCGTTTACTCTTTAGCCGAAGCCGTCAAAGTCATTAAAGAGTGCTCTACAGCAAAATTTGATGAAACGATTGAAATTGCTATCAATTTAAATATTGATGCAAAAAAATCGGACCAACACATCAGAGGTGCAATTAGCTTACCCCATGGAACCGGTAAAACTTATCGCGTTGCCGTTTTTGCCAAAGGCCCCAAAGCCGATGAAGCAAAAGAAGCAGGTGCAGATATCGTTGGATCCGATGAACTGGTCGAGCAAATTCAACGTGGTGAATTTAACTTTGACCGTTGTATTGCCACCCCGGATATGATGGCCTTGGTTGGTCGCGTTGGTAAGTTATTGGGACCCAAAGGCCTGATGCCCAACCCAAAACTTGGAACTGTGACCCAAGACGTTAAAGCAGCTGTCAAAGCCGTCAAAGGTGGACAAGTTGAATACCGTAATGACAAAGGTGGAATTATTCATGCGGGCGTTGGAAAAGCCAGCTTCGATGATCAAAAAATCGTTGATAATATCCAAGCTTTGCTGGAAACTATCCAAAAAAGTAGACCTGCAGGTGTCAAAGGATCTTTTATTAAAAAATTGACCTTAACATCAACAATGGGCCCCTCGGTCCAATGTCAAATGTCATAACGACTGACGGTTAGTTTACGTATATATCAAAGACGTTCTTCTAAATAGCGTCTTTGATGGTTTAATATTTTCTAACCTGAACAAAATAGGCTCCGCTTCCTCCTTCTTGTGGTGTTGCCATAGAAAATGCAACAACGAATTCAGAGTGGGCATGAAACCATTCTGCGGCCCATCCTTGTAAAGCTCCTTTTTCTTCAGAAGAACGCGATTGTCCCTTCCCTGTGACAATGATTGCAAAACGAATATTGTCTATTTGGCATCGTTTAAAAAATGAATACAAACAAAAATCGGCTTCTTTAATTGTGCAACCGTGCAAGTCAATGCGCCTAAAAAAGTCTTTTCCTTTAAAATAATGGGATGTTACTTCTTGGGTTTTTAATTGATGAAGAGAGTGTTTTTTCAAATAATGCTCATGATCTTCTTCAATAACCTGATAAATATCCACATGGATAGGTGTTATTTTTTTTTGTTCAACATATTTTTTTTGAGGATCTTTGAGCTTGTCAACGCTTTTTAAAAAATCCTCCCACCCAACATCACTCAAAGGGAACCGCTTTTATTAAAAATGGAATACCGCATACAATTAATATACAACTATAGAAAATAGATAACCAACCTGATCCTATCATTAATAACATCGCCATAGCAACCCCCACCCATCCTAACCATTTTTTATCTTGAGAAATTTTGATATAACTAAAGGAACATAGACCATAAATCATTAAAAAGACTGTTGATGACACATCCAAAATCATAGCCATTTGTTCAGATAATTTGTCTGAGTGCGTTAAAAAAATCAATGGATAAATGCCAATTGAACTTAAAATAATACTGGATATGGGGGTGCCTTTTTTAGAATGAATTAAAAAAATTTTATGAAAAAATCCATTTTGAGCGGCACCGTATCCAATGTCGGCCGTCATTAAAATCCAGGTATGAACAGATCCAAAACAAATAAGGCTGCCTAATATAGCCATCACATAAGGATTTTTAAAAATAAAGTCACATGCAATGGCATAAGGCACAGGCGAATTCATTAAATCTTTTGACGGAATTAAAAAATAAAATGACAAACTATTGATCACATAAATACTACCCACAATCACCGTGCCCCATAGAATTGCTTTTGGAATTGTACGTTTTGGATTTTTAATAAATTCCCCTGGGACCGTGCCGACTTCTAGTCCCACAAACCCCCAAAAAGTTAAAAAGCCTCCTTTTATGATATGATTCCAATCTATTGGTTGACATGATTCACCACTCAATGCGATTGTATTGGATAATGAAAGGGTCATGATAATTGGCACAATAATCAGGGGCAAGATTTTTAAAATAACAAATATGATATTAATGATACTAGATATTTTTATACCAAATAAATTCATGATAATAAATAGGGTCACCATCAAACATTCATAAAAAATAGGATTGATTTTTGGAAGGAATGGCTGAAGATAAGCAATACCTCCAACAACCAATGACAGTGTTGCAACCCACGATACGATCCAATAGGACCAAGCCGTTAAAAAACCTGCACTTTTGCCAAAAGCATGACGCACGTATACAGACGGCCCGCCTGTTTGCGGATAAATTTCACATAATTTGGCAAAGATCAAAGATAGCATGATGGCCGCCCCAAAACTGAGAACCCATCCCCACTGACCTGCGCCGCCTAAATAAGACATGGGCCCTGGACGGGTCATAATACCCGATCCAATTTGGCTGGTTATCACTAAGGCTAATAAACTCCAAAATCCTATTTTGTCTTTCATGAGACTTTAAATGTCAAGATTTTGTACCATTTTATCCAAAATCTCATCATCTTCCAACCAAACTTTATATGTCAATAGATAATTTTTTTGGAAGTTGGCACAGATGGGATCAATATTAGTGGAAAAATTCTTGAGCCCGTCAAACAGGATACCAAGAAAATGAAAACCTTTATGATCGCAAAATTGAGCAATATCATCTAATGATTCTTGGCGGTCATCAATCATCACAATTGTATTGGTGTCTTTTGTCAAAACAAATTCTTTATAACGTTCAATGGCATCGGATTTTTTATAAGGGCCGGTCATCAAAATACCTTGATACAGGCTGGGGCTTTCCATGACGGTGGGAGACGAAGAAAAAACGATACCTAATTTTTTTAATTCCTCATAACGCCAATTTTCCAAAGATACAATCCGACCAAATGACCCCGTATCCATTTTTGTCAACCCATACATGGGGCATATTGTTTGAATATCTTGAATAATTTTTGGCCAATCATGATCCAATAACATGACGCGGCGTTGTTGGCGCCATGCACTAATAATATCAATATAATCAGTATGTGCTTTATTTTTTAATGTTTTTAGCCAATCAATCAATTGACTGTACGGAGGAGCCCGAAAAGTTTTAGATACAGGAGTAATCAGCGTGTCATCAACATCACAAAAAACAACCGCCTGTCCCTTTAAATTTTTCACATGGTTCAATACCGAAACAGCCGTAGAGGCACAGGTCATCATAATGGTGCACCTTTTGTTTTCTTATGTTGTTTTTCATAATGTTTCCAAGTTAATTCTTGTTTTAATTTGGACAAACGGTCCACAAATAAAACACCATTAAGATGATCGATTTCATGTTGTATGCAAACTGCTAATAAACCGGATACTTCAATTTTTTTTAGTTCCCCTTCGGGCGTTGTATAAGACACAGATACCATCTCAGACCTTTTGACTTTCTCCCTTTCGCCCGGAACCGATAAACACCCTTCTTCGTAAATAATGGTGTTATCAGATATGGCTTCCAGGGAAGGGTTAATCATTTTTAAAGGATACAAATCTTTATAAGGACAATCAGCACCAATATCAATCACAACCATTCTTTTTAAAATGCCCACTTGGTTGGCAGCCAAACCAATTCCATCTGTTTGATACATCAGATCTATCATCTTATCAAGGATTAACCTAATGTCGTCGGTTATATGCTCAACAGGTTGAGCTTTTTGTCGAAGCAGCGGATGAGGAGCTGTTAAGATTTTAAGCATGATTGAATGAAGTCCTTTTGTAAATCATGATCTTGGGTGTAAATACCGGTGTAGTGCATTGTTTGAATATCACTTTGGCTTTTTTTAACACCTCTGGCCTTTAAACAAAAATGTGTTGCCTCTATCATCACAGCGACACCCTCAGGATTTAAATTATCTTGCAGTGTTTGAGCAATGTCTGTTGTCATACGTTCTTGTAGTTGTAAGCGGTGCGCAAACATATCAACAATTCTTGGGATTTTACTCAAACCAACGACGCGGCCATTTGGGATATAGGATACATGGACAACGCCCACAATCGGAGCCAAATGATGCTCGCAATGGGATACAAAATCAATATTGCGAACTAAAATTGGAGAAGAATAGCCAGACACATCCTCAAATGTTTTATCTAATATATCTGATGGACTGAGCCCGTATCCTCCAAAATATTCCTTAAAAGCTTTGACTACTCTTGTTGGTGTATCACGGAGTCCCTCACGATGAGGGTCTTCACCAATCCAATTCAATAGATATTCGATATACGATTTTACGACCTCATCATCACGATGAGCATCAAGACCTTGATGAATTTTAATTAATTTTTCCGAAAGGCTCATGTCCCTTTAATAGATTAACACTATTATTTATAGTACCATATATCCACAAACAACTATAAAAATTTTAATGCTCTTGGGTGCAATTAAAATTTTTTTCCCCCACTACTTTTAATCACACCCCACAAAATCCAAAACATTTAGAATTTTTATTTTTTTATGCTACACTAAGATTGTTGGGATACCAGCTATAGTGATAAACGCAATTCGAAATAGGCGTTTCGGACCCGGGGGCGGTACCCGGCACTTCCACCATTTTACTTATGGGAGTGAAATAGGATCGACGTGCGTGATAAAGGAGTTGTTTTTACTCGGCATTGTACCACCGTTATCGGACAAAAAACAATAAATGCAAACGTTTCTCGTTCTGCACGAAATGCAAATCGTCGTCGTTTAGTTGCGAACCGCAACGGCACTCGTCGTCTTGCAGCTGCTGCTTAATACGTCGCAGTTTTCGCGGTTTAAGGCACACCGGGCAACAGAAGTGCCTTTTAAAATACATTTACTAGGAAAAAAACAACAAGCAGCACGCTCTCTAAGGACTCCTGCAAGGCTTTCTCATTCTTTTTTTTAATCGCTCATTGTGTTTTGAATAAATTTAAATTATAATATAAGATATGGGATTATTTTTATATCCATGCAAAAATTGAATTTACCTCACCATCAAGAAGATATTCGTCCTCGTATTGTGGTCATTGGTGTTGGCGGAGCGGGCGGAAATGCTGTTAATAATATGATTCGTTCTAAATTAGAAGGTGTCGAATTTATTATCGCAAATACCGATGCACAAGCCTTAACGCAATCGCTCGTTCCACCTGAACGTTGTATCCAATTAGGTATGAGCATGACGAAAGGACTGGGGGCAGGATCAAAACCCGATGTTGGACGTGCAGCTTCAGAAGAATCGATTGAAGAAGTCATGGCTTTCATTCGTGGTAGTAATATGCTTTTTATTACAGCAGGAATGGGCGGAGGAACAGGCACAGGCGCCGCTCCTGTTATCGCCAAAGCTGCAAGGGAAGCAGGTATTTTGACCGTTGGTGTTATTACAAAACCTTTCCATTTTGAAGGTGCCCACCGGATGAAAACTGCCGAAAAAGGTATAGAAGAATTACACAATCACGTAGACACACTACTGATTATTCCTAATCAAAATTTGTTTAGAATTGCGAATGAAAGAACAACTTTTGCTGATGCTTTTAAAATGGCAGATGATGTTTTGTATTCCGGCGTTCGTGGTATTAGTGATTTAATGATTATGCCAGGTCTCATTAATCTAGACTTTGCAGATATCAGAGCCGTGATGGCTGAAATGGGCAAAGCAATGATGGGAACAGGAGAATCTGAAGGTGAAGGACGTGCTCTTGCCGCCGCTCAGTCTGCTATTTCCAATCCGTTATTAGACGACGTATCGATGAAGGGAGCAAGAGGTGTTCTGATCAGTATCACTGGTGGTTATGATATGACATTGTTCGAGGTCGATGAGGCTGTCAATTGCATCAGAGGAGACGTAGAAAGTGATGCTAATTTAATTTTTGGATCAACTTTTGATGAGAGACTTAATGGAAAAATTCGTGTATCGGTTGTTGCTACGGGTATTGGGCAAAATTTGGTTGTTCCTCGCATGACAAGCACCACGCCACCATTTATGCATCAAGGGCAGCCTGCTATAAAACCTACTACGGTTGATAACGATACACATGTGCATGATGTACCAATCTTTGCTAAGAATTCTTCTGCGCCCTCTACACCTATGAATTTGAAAGATGAAGAAATGATTGATACGCCAATACAAACCGCACCACAAAGGCCACTTCACCCTCAAGTTTCTAAAACCGCTGTAGAAAAACCAGTTAAAAAAAGAACGCCGTCGTTATTTGAGAGATTTACTGGAAAACGTTTTCATAAAGAAGAAGAGGATCCAGTATTGTCGCAAACTCCTCATTCTACAATGAGCCATACGGATACAACAGAAGAAGATGATTTTTTAGATATTCCGGCATTTATGAGGCGTAAATAACCCCATGAAGGGAAAATTAGTCCCCATCAGTATTATTATCCCCAACTTTATCACGTTACTTGCGTTATGCTTGGGGGTAAGTTCTTTGTTGTTAGTCGTTCAAAATTGTTTTGATTGGGCAGCGGTTGCCGTGGTTGGTTCTATGGTTTTGGATGGATTAGATGGAAAAGTTGCTCGTCTTTTAAAGGGAACCAGCTATTTTGGAGCACAGCTCGATTCTTTGGCGGATTTGGTCAATTTCGGAGTTGCGCCCAGTTTTATTGTATATAATATGAGTTTACGTTATTTGGATAAAATAGGTTGGGTTATTAGTTTATGCTTCGTATGCGCAATGGCTCTACGATTAGCCAGATTTAATGTGGAGACCTCACATACTAGCCATAAAACTCATGCTCTTCCTTATTTATCTGTGGGTTTGCCTGCTCCTGCAGCAGGTTACATGTGCTTATTTCCGTCATTTTTGTTTTTTGCAACAGGACAATCGTATTTTTTATCGGCACCTGTTGTGGGTATTTTTTTACTTCTTATCAGCTTTTTTATGGTTAGCCGTTTACCAACATTTTTGGTGAATAAAATTCCTATTCAAAAAAAACAAGGGGTATTTTTTTTATTTTTGATTGTGGTATTGATGGCATTATTGATTTCAGAATTTTGGTGGGGTTTGTGCGCTATTGGTTCAATACAAATGATCAGTTGGCCTTTTAGTTATTATTATAAAAGAAAATACGCCATACTATAAATAAAATACATCCATTTATGTCCACACGTATTGCGCCTTCATTGTTATCGGCGAACCCTTTGACCTTTGGTGTTGAAATTAAAACTTTGGAGGAATGCGGGGCGGATTTTTTGCACATTGATGTGATGGATGGACATTTTACTGGGACCATTGGATGTTTTTCACCAAATGTTGTGAAACACATTCACTCTATTACATCGGTTCCATTGTGTGTTCATCTGATGGTGCAAGAACCTTACCGTTTTATAGATATGTTTGCCCATTGTGGCGTTCAATATATGGCGATTCATCCAGAATCAACACAACATATTTTAAAAGATTTACAAAATATTCGTTTTTTTGGTATGAAACCAGGAATAGCTTTAAATCCAGGCACGCCTTTGTGGGTTTTAGAACCTCTGTGGGATGATGTTGATTTCGTATTGTTGATGGGAGTCAATCCTGGATCCAGTGGGCAATCAATGATTCCATCCACATTTCAGCGGCTTCAACATTTAAAAACTTTTGGCCGTGATAAAGAAATTTGGGTTGATGGTGGTGTTAAATTAACTAATCATAAAACATGTATTGATAACGGAGCAGATGTTTTGGTGATCGGCAGTGATTTATTTAATGCCCCGTCTATTAAAGAGCATATGGAGCTGTTGAAGCAGTAAATTTTTAGCGTCAAAGCCCATCTCAACGCAACTTGTATTGTAAGTGTCGTTTAATGGGCTTTATTTTAATCACTAACCATCAAAAATTTTTCTAAATGATTTAGTTATTATTTAATAACGCTGGAAGCCATTTGTGATATTTTATCAAGAGCAGAAATGGTCGACTTTAACACGTCACCACTAATATCAATAACCATTTTAATACTGGAAAAATCAATATATCGTTTTTGAATATCAGTGTCGGAAAATTTTGAATATAAGCTGGACTGTTCATTTGTTGCAACTCTTAAACCTTCGATTGATTGTTCAATGCGTTGATTATGAATGCCAAATTTAATTAATTCATCTTGAACTGTTGATCTAGCAGTTTTCAAAATAGAATTCAAAATTTCAGCACTTTCAATTGTTTCAATGTTGGTATCCATCAGCCCCAAAGAAAATGCATTCATTACATTAAATGATACGTTGATTTTTTCATCAGCCGTGGCGCCCATTTGGAAATTTCTTGAAAATGTTTGCTCTCCTATGGTAAACAAATCATATTGTTTTGCTATGTTATTACTGAGATCGACGGTATCCAAAGCCATTTTAATGCCACCAGAAAATTCGATATTCACTGTTGAGGACAAAGTTGCCTGGTCAGAGGAAATATTTGCCGTTTCAACCAAGCCATTGGGTTTGAACAATGAAAATGTTCCAACACCTGTTTGTTCATCAACATTATAAGACAATGCGTATGAACCAGACATTACTGCTGCGCTATCTTTTAATGAAACTGTCAGTTTTTCAGAAGAAAATGCTGAATCAGCTCCATTACCAGAATTAATTGATATATTGTTAGCTTTGATAACATTGTCATTTTTAGTAATACTGTTTGATAGATTGGCGCCGAAAAATTGAATATCTAATCCAAACATAGAAGATTGTATTTTAACGTTGCTATTATCAATCGCATCATTGTCACCAATATTGATTCGATCTTGCAAACCATCATCACGGGTAATAATAAATTCACCATTAGCCTGTTGGTCTTTACTGGCAGCTGTGAAAATATATTCGATAGAATAATTACCATTTTTGGTTGCATCTCCATTCCCAAGTGTCGTTGCAAACATTTGTGGTGAGGTAAATTGTGGTGCAAATTTTGATTGATTGTCTACCGAAAAAATACCATTTTCTGTCCCTTGGCTTTGTTGTAAATTAACACCTGGAGAAAATGTTAAGGTAACGCCAGATTGAGCAAACGTAAATGATTCCCCTCCATTGGTTGAAGCCGTTGGAGAATTTAAAACAACAGTTTCCTCGATACCATTCGGCATTTCTAAAGTGAAAATTCCGACATTTTCATTGGCCTCGTATGTCAGATTGTAAGCCCCTTGCTCAAAAAAGTTTTTATTTCCATTCAATGATACTTTCATATTATTCGCATCAAAAATACCACTGCCGGCATTAAGAGATGATCCATTTGAGGTTGCTAGATCTGTTTGTGCAACTGTAAATACCTGAGAGCTTTCAGGAATTTTTACATTAACCGTGCTGTTTTCATATTGAAACAATGATTCATTTGCAAAAGTTTGTTTAGAGTTGTCATTGAGTTGATCAATCAATAATTGGTATTGCATGTTCAATAAATGGCGTGTTTCTTGAGATGTATTAGGGCTTTTTGTCATTTCAGTGTAACTGATCATTTGCAATAATAAATCATCTGATGTCTTAAGATTATTGATGGCAAGATTAGCCATAAAGTTTGATGTTTGCGCTGTATTAGATGCTTGTTTTAAATCCTGCAATGTACTTTTTAATGTGGATGCAACAATAAATGCGTTGACGTTGTCAGTAATACGGATGCTTTCTTTACCTGTTGTCAGAGCATCTTGAACATCACGTAATGATTTTTCGCTATTACGGATATTGCTTAAGGCGGAATTAGCGTTTACGTTTAAACGGGTATCCATTCCAAACTGGATATCTTTCATGATATGTGTCCTGGTTGTTAAAGTTAGTAACGCTTTAACTGAAGCAAGCACAGAACCGTAAAATTATTTAAAAATTAATATAAAATTTTATTTTTAATCAAAAAAACTTTAAAAACATTTACTACACTGCATTATTTTTATTCTTTTTAAATAAAATTTTATTAAAAAATATAAATGATTGATTGTATTTACCGATTATTGATGATACTGTTTTTAAATTTTTTCTTTTAATATCAACATCACAACCCAAAATATACCTCCTAAAATACCCATGAACACATAATCAACACCACAAAGACATTCTAAACCAAAAATTTTTTGTCCAATAGCAGTATATGTAATGCCAAGCTGTGATACGAGTGATAATATAATCATGGGAATCATCATGAGGTTAGGAGCGCGCAGACCTGAAAAAAACCATTTAATAAAAATTAAATGAAAAATCTCTAAAAATACAATAATTGTCATGGTCATCGTTTGAGATTGTTTAACAGAATATCCAAAATGATTGGCATAAATTTCCCCTAAGTAAGTAAAAAATGCAAACAACAATGATACAACTACCGTATGGCATAATAATTTTTTATTTAAAAGACGTTCTGTTGATTTTCTTGGTGGGCATGTCATTAAATGAGATTGAAAAGGCTCAAAGGCAAAAACGATCCCCAGCGTTACTCCAAGAATTAAATTAATCCATAATACTTGTACAGGTGTGATGGGGCACGGACGACCTAACAATAATGCCATAGCAATAACTAAACCCTCAGCAAACCCCGTAGCCAAAGTCCAATACAATATTTTTTTGATATTGTCGTAAACAAGGCGTCCTTGTTCAATACCAGATACGATCCTATTAAAACAATCATTAGCAATAACGACTTCGGCCGCTTCTTTTGCAGCTTCGCTTCCCTTTTGTCCCATGGCAATACCAACATCTGCTTTTTTAAGGGCAGGCGCATCATTCACCCCATCCCCTGTCATCGCAACAATATCCCCTTGATTTTGTAGAACCTCTACCAATCGTAATTTATGGGTGGGTGTTGTACGCGCAAATACATGACAATCGTAAACGGCTTTCAAAAAATCCTCTTCGTTTAAATGATCCAAATCTTGACCAGTAAGAACACGATTTTGGTGATTTAATCCGATTTTTTCAGCAATAGCTAGCGCGGTTTGAGGATGATCTCCCGTGATCATTTTGATTGAAATACCTGCTTGATAACATTCTGAAATAGCTTCTTTAACCATGGGGCGAGGTGGATCGATTAAACCGATAAAGCCAACAAAATCATATGACATTTGCGTAAACATGTTGTGATTCATGGGATCCGATTCCTCTAAAAAACAAATGGCAAAAGCAATCACTCGTTGCCCTTGCCGTGTTAAATTGGTTAACTCATCCAAATTTTTTTGGCTGTGAGAACAATAATTTAATACAACTTCTGGTGCCCCTTTCATGCATAAAAATCGCTGCTTTGACGTAATATGTTGGTTGCATGTTGCCATAAATTTATGACCAGAATCGAAGGGAAGCACATTCAAACGTTGGTAATCTTTTGTAAAAGATGTATGGCTGTAATGCTTTAGCAAAGCTACATCTAAAGGATCACCTATATACTCATCGTTATGACAAGCCCCATCATTGCACAACACAGATACCTTTTCTAAATCATCAAGGCGGGATGATAGAACCGATTCCACATGCATTTGATTCATCGTTAAGGTCCCAGTTT
>JALRGP010000024.1 GCA_023259685.1 Alphaproteobacteria bacterium
AACCCATGTAAAAATTGGGATGATTTTTGGGCCGCCATCACCCGGTAACGATATTGATCTTCTCCAATCTTTTTCAAAAATGTCAAAGATAATTTTTGAAAACCATAAATCATTGCAATGCCAACCAAAAAATACGACATGAGTGCGGGACTGGTCCACCACAAACACCCAATTAAACAACATGTAATGAGAATTTCATTAAAAACCTCGGACAAAAACGTCATCAAAACCCCAAATTTATCCGTATCCGTTTCAATGACCGATTGATAATAAGAAGAATTACGATTGATAAAATCAACATAACGAAGACCACCATAGGTTTGAAGCAGCTTCTGTGACAATGACGCCACAATGGATTTAATAGTATGTTGGCGAAAAACAGAATCAAGATTGAAAAAAATACATTTGGATATGAAAAATGCCAATAATATTCCGCTCACGACCCGAGAGGTTAAGTGAATACCCATGACAACAATTGGATCAGACGTTAAAAATGATTTAACCCACACGGCCACCATGGCGGCCGTCATTAATTCCAAAATTGCCAAACATAGGGAAGACGCACTTAAAATAAACCATTTCTTTCTTTGAGAGTGATCCAGTATTTTAAAAATTTTTTTAAACACACTGATGCTTTGTTGTTTAAGATATGTTATTTAACTATATTTATGGCTTTTTTGTCAAATTTTTCATGCGTAGGGCAGAAATTTTCGTTTTGAACCAGAAATCAGGGTATTTAAAGCCTTCACTTTTCTATTTTATTAGGTATTTTAGCCAACATGAAAGTAATCTCATTTTATAATTATTTTTCTAAAATTTTCCCTATTTTAACAGACACTTTTTCTATTTACAAAAAATCGTCGGGTGTTAAGCTGCTGGCTTGTAAGTTTTATAACAAAATTTTGTCTGTGATATAATTGTGTAAATGTTCAATCATTTTACAAAATGATTTCGGTTATCATTCCGATATTTAACGAAGAAGGTAATATCACTGTTTTATTAAAGCGTTTGACAACAACTTTAAGCTCATGTCGTAAAAATTTTGAAATTATTTGCATCAATGATGGAAGTATTGACGGATCGTTAGCTTTGTTATTAGAATGCCAAAAATCAATGCCATTTTTAGTTGTGGTAGATTTTTACAGAAATTTTGGGCAACATATGGCCATCTTGGCCGGATTTGAGCATGCTAAGGGTGATGTTGTCATAACTATCGACGCTGATTTACAAAATCCCCCAGAAGCCATTCCCAATTTAATTGAAAAATTTGATCAAGGATATGATTATATAGGGACTTTTCGTCATCACCGAAAAGATAGTTTTTTCAGAACATACGCATCAAAAATGATCAATTGGATTCGAGAAAAAACTTCACATATTCGCATGGTTGATCAAGGATGCATGTTACGTGCGTACGGTCGTCATATTATCACACAGATTATTAAAACAAATGATCCATGTACTTTTATTCCGGCTCTTGCTCATCAATTCGCAACACGTACCATTGAAATTCCTATTGACCATTTTGAGCGGCACAGCGGCGAATCAAAATACAACTTATACCGATTGATTCGTTTAAATTTTGATCTGATTACAGGTACATCTTTAGTTCCACTACAATTATTTACCATTTGTGGTGGCTTTTTAAGTTTAATGAGTACAGTGTTGGTTGTATATTTGCTAGCAAGGCGCCTATTCATCGGTCCAGAAGTTGAAGGGGTTTTTACGCTCTTTGCGATTATGTTTTTTTTAATCAGCTTTTTAATCATGGGTGTTGGTATTGCCGGAGAATATGTAGGGCGAATCTTTTTAAATATTTCAAAAAAACCTCACTATATTGTGAAACGTGTGTACAAAAAATTAGATGGCGAGGAGAAAATTATTAAATTATCAAAGGATTTCTAGCAGGTGATTTCCAAAGCATTTTCTAAATTTTTGTTATGCGGAGAATATATTTCAATTTTTGAGCCCTTGTCGTTAATTTACCAGGCTCCCTTTGAAACGACCATGAGATGGACAAAAATAGATGATTCTTATTTAGTTATTCATAGTTCGCAAGGAAAATATACGTATCGACTTCCTATTACAGATATTGATTCTTACGATGATTACAAGGGGATATTAGAACTTTTTAAAATGTATCATATTTCTTCTGAGATGGGGTGCCACATTGATATTTTATCTTGTGTTCCGCAAAAATCAGGATTAGGGTCGTCGGCGTCTTTGTTGGTCGCATGCGCTAAGGGTATTGAGGCATTTTATGGCTTATCATCACCGTTTTTACTTGATCATTGTAAGAATGCAGAATATTGGTACCACGGCATCTCCAGTGGCATCGATGTTTTATCATGTTTTTATGGAGGTGCCTTATGCATCCAAGGTCAAGGTGAGCAACGAAAAATTGAGCATCTTCCACTGTTACCACTAAAGGGAGTCATTGTCCATACAGGTTTGAGTGATTCCTATACCTCTGATTGTGTGAGCCATGTTTTAAAAATGCATCCATCAACCTCTTCTTTATGGTCGATGGGGCGTTTATATGCATTGAGCATGATTGAATCTTATAAAAAAAAAGCCATAGCTGAATTTTATCATTCAGTGAATCAATATGATGATTTCTTAAGGCAACTGGGTGTGGTGCCAATGAAAGTTCAGATGTTTTTGAATGAATGGAAATCTTTTGGGGGAGTTGGAAAAATATGTGGATCTGGTAGTGTTGAAGGAGAAGGTGCTGGTATTGTCATGTTATTACATGATGATGATCATCAATCTGATGCGATAACATCATTATGTCGGGCGTTTGGATATTCAATATTGTTCCAAATTTAAAGGAACAATGCATAATCGAGTATATTCTAAAAAATTTTGACCCCTGACTATTTAAAAAATCAATTGATTAATCTAATAAAAATTGTTACTATATAAAAACTGATAATGATTAATTTTTTTATGGCTTGTGATATTTTAATTATTGATGACGAAAAAGATATCAGAGATTTGATATCCGATGTCTTAAAGGATGAAGGCTATATGACACGTGTTGCATCAGATAGTATAGAAGCTTTGGATCAAATAAAAAAATGCCAACCAACAGCAGTCATTTTAGATATTTGGTTAGGTAATGGTTCACGTGACGGCATGGATATTTTAGACATTATTCAATCGAATCACCCTTATGTTCCTGTTATTATGATCAGTGGTCATGAAACCGTTGATGCGGCTGTATCATCGATTAAAAAGGGAGCTTTTGATTTTTTAGCAAAGCCATTCCAGATTCAAAAATTAATTTCCACACTGGAGGCTGGTATTCGTTATTCTAGATTAAAACAAGAAAGCGATGAATTGCGTTTGAAAACGGGCATGGGGCAATCATTAATCGGACAAACATCTGCAATGCTGAATGTTTTTTCCAAAATTGAAGAATTATCTCAATCATCTTCTCATTTATTAATCCAGGGAGAGGTTGGATGTGGAAAAAGAAGTGTTGCCAAAGAAATTCATAAAAAATCATCCATCAATGCGGGACCATTTATAGAGTTGAATTGCCGATCTATGCCACAGAGGGACATTGAAATAGAGTTATTTGGTGTGGATATTATTGGAAACAGTCCCCATGGCGGACGACGTATTGGGGCCCTTGAAAAAGCGCATGGTGGAACGTTATATATTTCTTCTATGGAGCTGATGCCCATGTCCAGTCAAAATAAATTAAATTACTTTTTTAAAAATAAAAGCTTTACCCGTTTAGGCAGTGAACATCATGTTCATGTTAATGTTCGCATCATAGGATCGACGTTACAACCAATATCAACATGTGTGAATAATAAAACATTATTGGATGAATTATGTTATCGCTTAAGTGCTCATATTATTCAAATTCCGTCTCTCAAAGAAAGGGCAAGCGATATCCCATTGCTTGTGAAACAGTTATCAAAACATATGTCTGCCCTATGTGGTGTCCAACCAAAACGTTTTTCCCAAGAAGCAATGGCCTTGCTTCAAATTCATAAATGGAAAAATAATATGCATGAGTTAAGACATTTAATGGAGTCGATTTTTATTCATCATCCAAATAGTGATCCGATTGATGTAGATCACTTGCCTAAAATTACGCCTCCTGCATCATTAAAAGAAGAAAAATTACCCATTACATTGTCGGATAATGCCCAAATGATTATTATGCCATTAAAGGATGCAAAGCGTTTATTTGAAAAACAATATTTATCTATACAGCTAACGCGTTTTGGTGGAAATATTTCTCAAACTGCGGAATTTGTAGGCATGGAACGATCTGCATTATACCGTAAATTAAAGGTGCTTGGGGTTTTGACAGAATCTTAGATATAATGAAATATATACGATACACTATTCTATTATGCCTTTCTTAGTGGCAGTAATGTTATTATCTGTCCCCTCACTAATAAATTCTAGCAAATTACAAGCGGAACATCAATTGAAAAAAAAACCAACCCAAAAAGTTCTGATTGTAAACCAAAATTCTCAAGAAAGCTCTGTGTTCGATATTGATAAAAAATCTAAACGTGCGGGAGCAAAAAAAGTATCTAGACGGCTCCTGTTTGGTAAAAATAACTCTTCTTTATCGTTGGACAGCATGAATCCTTCTCTGACGGAATATGGTGACGCCAACCATGACTCATCGAACGACGATGACGAAGATAGCAATAAAAACCTCATCAATACCCCTATTTCTATGCGTCCTCCCCATAAAATTTCTCCTCTTAATAAATTAGAAGCAGGGATCCAAAGAACGCAATCTGTTTTGCTTGTGAAAAAGAAAAGAAAATGATCGGATGTGATCTGCTAGATTCTCGAAGGATTGAAAAAATTTATGCCAAATATGGGCAAAGGTTTTTAAATAAAGTATTTACTCAACATGAGCAAGAACAGGCTTTTATCAAAAAAGAATGTATATTAAGGTTTTGTAAATTATTTTCCGCAAAAGAGGCGGCTATTAAGGCGATTGGGAATTATCATGGTATTAAATGGCATGATTTTGAGATTACCCACGATGAATTTGGAAAACCTCACATAGAAATCAAAGGGCAGGCTCATTTAAACATTCCTTTTCCCTACAAGTCTTGGGTGACGTTATCGGATGAGATTCCTTTTGTGATGGCTGTTGTTTATTTACAGCCCATTTAAGAAAAAAGCAGCTTTCGCTGCTTTTTTTAGTTAACAACAGTAATTGCTGCACGGTTTTGCGCGTGCTGTTCTTCTGTTGTTGCATCTGCAACAGGCTGCTTATTTTTGCCATAAGAAACAATTTTCAAACGGCTATTATCAACACCTTGGTGTTTCAAATAATCAGATGCTGCATGGGCACGTTTTTCTCCCAAAGCGAGGTTGTGCTCAGCGGATCCGCGAGAATCGCAATGACCTTCAACGGTTGCAGTTGCGGCTGTGTGCACTTTGAACCAAGCTACTTGTTGATCTAAAACAGATTTTGCAGAATCTTGAACCTTTGCGCTATCAAAAGCAAAAAGGACACGGTCACGCACATTTTGTTTAAAATCAGCAGCTGTTCCTGGAGCAACAGCAGAAGATGCATCAACGTTTTCACAAACGTCGCCACCACACGTACAAGCACCCAACAAAAGAAGTGCCAATGGAGAGAGTTTTTTTTAACATATTTTCCTCTTTTCGAAAAGGTTAAAGACTATAAACAAGTTATATTAACATGTTTCTTGTCACTTCATAGATTAAAAATACTTTTTTCAAGAGTATATTTTAAATTGTGTTTTTTTTACCACTTATTGATAGAATTTGTTTTTTTAAATAATCTCTATCACTGGTTTACTTAAAAACGTTTCAATAGATTTTGGATTATTGATCAAATTTTTTATAAAATTAAGTCAAATTTAAATCACACCCCAAATGCGTTGATTTTTTGCATTTACCAAGATTCGTGTTATATGTAAAATGAAACTAACTATATATTTTTGTAAAATGATGAAAAAATTGGCCCTTCTTGGCCTGTGCACATCAATCGCTTCCTCTTTGTCCATCAATATCGGTGCAAAAGTTGGAGCAGATGTTGGCGGCATATGGGATCGATCTGAAAACTTCACCCATCTGGATACTGATGGCATGGATATATATTTTAGTCATAAAACGCTTTCTCAAAAAAAGGTGTTCAACGCGCGGGCGCCCTTATTTTGGTTTTACAATGGGTGCTGATTATCACATTCAACGGTATTTTATTGGTGTTGAAGGAGAAATTGGGTGTCGTTTAAATTCGAAAAATAGCATAACCAGCGACACATTGCCGTACTTCGATCTTCTAGACGCAGCAAATGCTAGAGAAACAGCGATTACAATTTATCAAAAATCTACATTAAGACTTGGTGTTATTGGAAAAATTGGCATGGAAGTTTTTAAAAACACATCCGTTTATGGATTGTTGGGTCTTAATTTTCAAAGAATGAATTACCGGGCTCAAATCAATGATAATTATAACGGAGGAACGGAACTTCAATCATTTTACTCTGCCCCTTCTCGTGCCTCTATGCGCCCCGGGATTGTATATGGAATAGGGATTCAGCACAAAGTTCATCAAAATATGTCTATTGGACTCGAGGGAAGATGGACACGTTTAAAAGCTGCATCCTATTCAATTGATAATCCTGCTCCAGATACCTATGCAGCAGTGGTTGCTGTTGCTACTCCAGCTTTTGACTCAGTTCCGCAAGGATCTGAAAAATTATCGGGCAGCTATAGACATTAATTTTTTTTTATGATACAATTAATTTGTAGATTCCACTATAAATTTTAAAAGATGAATACAAACTTAAAAAGTTTAATATTACTTCTGGCCTCGGGCGTCAGTTTTTCTATGGAAAGCAGCTCAGGTTTAGGGCGTGAAAACATACATACTTTAGATATAAAACGCTCTGCACGCGCAGATTTTATCAATTATTTCAAGAAAAAAAAAGATACCAATAGGAAAGCGACGACTCGGCTTTCAGCAAGAAATTCTAAAAAGCCTCAGCGTGAAACAGGTCCTTCTTTGGATCTTCAATCACGATCAAGAAAGATTTTAAAGAATAATCGCCGTCGAGTCATATCACCTGAGAAGTATTTTTTTGCATCTAAGAAGACAGCTAAACCAGCAACAATACCAGAGCAGCAGGCTTCTTCTGTCCAAGCACAACTCCAATCTATACAGGTGCCACAACAGCCAAAAACCATTTCTCAATCTGTGACACATAATTGGGATACTAAGGCAAACAAAAATTTATTGCTATCTTTAGGTCGAAAAAGGACTGCAGAAAAAATTTCTAAAGATACTATACCACATTCTTCCAATCCTTTGGTAAAAGAAAATTTAGAATCTGCACAGCAACAAAAGCTTGACAAAAAAATAGGACCATTGACCTGTGAATGGTTCGTACAATATCGGAGTGGGGAGGGAGTTAAGAAATTAGTATCTAGCAAATTGCTTTTTAGGACAAATATTTTTCCATCCTCATCCTATTTTAAAGTGTTGCCCACACCAGGGGGCAATGATTTATCTCTTTTATGTAGTATTTTTGGTAAAAAAAAAGGAAATCGTGTAACAGCAGAGATTGATGATGATTTAAAAAAAAGGATTGAATTTAAAGGCGAAGATTTTTATGAGCTAAAGCAACATGTCCTAGATAGAATCCGTAAAGAATTATCAAATACAAGAAAATACGTAACAGTGACGACGGGAGACATTGTTTCCATTAACCACACTGTAAGGAACCTTATGGAAGAAGGGTTAGCAAGAGCCAAAACAGTTAACCTTAGCGAGTACAAACTTATTAATAATGCTGAAGGCTTTATTGATAAACTAGAAAGGACAAGTGATATGCTTCCAGACGAAATGATTCCCGTTTTGAATATCATTTTTCCAAAATTACCAACAATCGTGTTAATGAACCGAAAGGATAAGAAGGATTATGCCCCTCAAGGATATTTACCGACAAAGAGTGACCATCCTCCAATATTTATTTATCATGAGGGACAAAATGGGAGTGATTATTCGAGATTGCAATTCCAATCTGTACAGGCGCCACAACAGACAAAAACCATTTCTCAACTTGTGAAAAAGTAATCGTATCCTCATAACCTGGGCCCGGGCCCAGGTATGGCACAAACTTTTTAAAAATATTTGATTGTTAAATGATTGATTTGCACTTATCAAACCCCATTTGAAATGCCTCATGTAAGGTTTTTTCAAAATTCCTAGATGTCAAATGTGATAACATTTTTTCTGTCACGCCTCCTGGGCTTGCCACTTGTTGAATCATCTCGTCAATGGGAATGGTTGAATTTTTTAACATATCATGACACCCATGAAATAGATCCAACATCATTTTAAAACACTCATCAGAATTCATCCCTTTTTGCATTCCCCATTCATGAAATGCCTTAAAAAATGTCCACACAACGGCGGGCCCTGCCCCACTGAGGGGTGTGACCATCGACATGTCTTTTCCACTGTCCACAAAACATGCTGGTCCCAATGCCTTTTGAATTCGATGCAATGTTGGATGATCCACATTCGTTTTGACGTAGACAATAGGAGATAAACAAATATTTGGCATGGCCAACACCCAAGGCCCAGGATACACCGATTGTAAAGTGTCTTCTCTTGTGCCCGCCAAAAAAGATATGCATACGTCAGCACTGACATTCAATGATGATAATGCTTCGATGTCTTTGGGTTTTATGCACGCAATTAAACAATCGACATGTGTGATAGCATCATTCAACATATAAATATCTGGGTTATTTTTAAGATCGTCTCTTAAAAAAGGATCATGGACGATGATTTGAAATTCGTCATGACATAATAATTTGTTAATGACATAGGTGCCAAGGCGGCCAGCCCCCACCACCAAAACCTTCAGTTGATCTGCGTTTGTTTTCATAAGTATGATAAGATAAATTTAAAAAATATATGGATAACGATATGATAGATTTGAAATTGACGGACGGTCAAATACGCAGTGTCCCCAAGGGGTCGACGCCCCATGATGTGGCAACCGGTATTTCATCATCTTTGGCAAAAAAATCCGTCTATGCTGTGGTAGAGGGAATTGAATTCGACATGACACGCCCCATGATGAGTGGGGGAACCTTTGAATTGATTACGCAGGATGATCCCAGGGCACTCAATTTGTTGCGTCACGACATGGCACATATTTTTGCCGAGGCTATCAAATCTTTATATCCATCTACCCAAATCACCATTGGCCCCGCCATTGAGAATGGTTTTTATTATGATATTTATAACGAGGATAAAACCTTCACCCAGGATGATTTTAAAGACATCGAGGACAAAATGCGTCAGATTGTAGCCTCTAATACGCCTTTTATTCGTCACGTATGGACCCGTTCTGAGGCGATTGCGTATTTTAAAAGTATTGGTGAGGATTTTAAGGTCGAATTAATTGAATCGATACCTGACGGAGAAGATCTCAGTATCTATCAACAAGGCGATTTTTTTGATTTATGTCGTGGTCCCCATTTGCCGTCTACGGGACGCATTGGTGTACATTTTAAATTAATGAAGGTCGCCGGTGCCTATTGGCGTGCTAATGCCAAGGGGCCAATGCTACAACGTATTTATGGCACCGGTTTTTGGACCAAAGATCAATTAGAACAACATCTTCATCAATTAGAAGAGGCACAAAAGCGTGATCACAGAAAATTGGGACAAGATTTAGGATTGTTTCATATTCAAGAAGAAGCCGTTGGTAGCGTTTTTTGGCATCCAAAAGGATGGACGCTCTACCTCCTGATCGAGGATTATATGCGCAAAAAACAACAAGAACACGGCTACGTAGAGGTCAGAACACCCCAACTGGTAGATCGCAGCCTTTGGGAGGCCTCAGGGCATTGGGATAAATTTGGTGCGAATATGTTCGTTGTTCAAGACAATGACCAATGCCTTGCCATTAAACCAATGAATTGCCCGTGCCACGTCCAAATTTTTAAAAAAGGTCTTAAAAGCTACCGTGATTTGCCGTTGCGTATGGCGGAATTTGGATCATGCCACCGCAATGAATCATCGGGCTCCATTCACGGTATTATGCGCACCCGTGCCTTTACCCAGGATGATGCCCATATTTTTTGTTCAGTGGACCAAATTATATCAGAAACGCAAAGCTTTTGTGCATTTTTAAAAGATGTGTATAGCGATTTTGGATTTCATGATATCGTCGTGAAATTTTCAGATCGCCCTGAGACGCGGGCTGGATCTGACGCGGTGTGGGATCAAGCAGAAGCCGCCCTTAAGAACGCGGCAACCTTGTCAGGTTTAGATTTTGTCATGAACCCAGGGGAAGGCGCGTTTTACGGACCAAAATTAGAATTTGTGTTAAAAGACTGCCTGGGGCGTGATTGGCAATTGGGGACACTACAAGTGGATTTTGTCCTTCCAGAACGCCTAGGAGCAACATTTGTGAACAAAGATGGAAACAAAGAACAACCTGTCATGTTGCATCGTGCCATTTTGGGATCCTTTGAGCGCTTTATTGGAATTTTAATTGAACATTACGGTGGTAAGTTACCATTGTGGTTGGCGCCTGTTCAAGTGGTGGTTGCCCCACTCACCAGTAATTTTTTACATTATGCTGCAGAAGTGTGCGATCGTTTGAAACGACATGGCATCCGTTATACCATAGACGACCGATCTGAAAAAATTTCATATAAGGTCAGAGAACATAGCCTACAAAAAATACCAATGATTGTGGTTGTTGGCGCCAAAGAGCAAGAATCCCAAACATTATCGGTCAGATTTTTAGGAGACAGCCAAGACCATTCTATGTCCATGAATGAATTTTTAGGTCAATGTTTCTTCTTGCCTTCATAGATAATTTTGTTTTCTTATTATTTGTGCATAATAATATCCCACTGTATATTCCCATTGCTTTTGGAATGATCAAGGACATCGCGATGAACAGTGGGTTTGGGGCGTGGGCAATTGTTGATTTTGTCATGTACGCCATACTCATGCCCTCAAGACGCTTTGTAAAGGATCATGAGTGTTGGCCATCATTTTTGATATTTGGGTGCTTCTTTTTTTTAAAAACATTCTTATATGCCTTTATCTTAAAAGGAAAATTCATCAACATATGTCCTTATTATTTGTTAAATTTATTTCTTTTTTATGTCAATTACAAATATAATTTTTTTAAAAAATCATTGTATAGTCAATAAGCCCCAGCCATGTTTTTTTATCTTCTGGCCATATATGCAAAGGCGGGTGTCCAGCCAATTTCCCCATCCCCTTAATTTTTCGTGCGTAGGTCCTGCTGGCGTCTCAAAGAGAACGCAGTATT
>JALRGP010000025.1 GCA_023259685.1 Alphaproteobacteria bacterium
GCATTGGGTATCCTTCAAAAAGCTAAAACAAAACCTGAGCAATCACTCAAAAGTATCATGAGACGAAATGCTATGTCCTGAAAACATCTATTGAATTGTGTCAATAAAATTCTTCGTGCGTAGGCCCTGCTATGCCAGGTTTATGAATTTGAGTTTTTAAGAAAAGTTGCTACTATAACATACATGGGTCGTATAGCTCAGCGGTAGAGCACTACGTTGACATCGTAGGGGTCACAGGTTCAATCCCTGTTACGGCCACCATTTAAAATCTTCAAAAATAATTTACATACTGACTGTTTGATTAGTCAACGTCAATCCTGGTTTTAATTTAACAATAATTTTTTCAGTGTCCCGTAGGTCAATTTTTTCTATATTTTTAATTCTATTGTTTGCTTTTTTTAATATTTTTTCTAATATCCCCAGTGCTTGGTTATGATGATCCTCCGGTAGCAAAATTTTGACACCGTTCTTTAAAATAAATTCCCATCGTCTTTTTCTAACGAAATGATAATAACGTATATGCTGTGATATCCAAGGGTGCGACGTTAATTCATTTAATAATGTGGCTGCGTGCATACATGCGTCATCTCCTAAAAAAACGGGGAAATCAACGCCTAATAAGGATCGATAGGGCTCCATCTCAATTTTTTTGCCATCTTTGTCAATGTAAAAAAGTATTTTTTTTTCTTGAAAAAGTGCAATGGGTTCTCTTTCGTCAATTGAAATACATAATGACCATGGTAAGGTTCGTTGAACCGATACATGTTTGATCCAAGGTAACGATGATAAAGACATTTGAATATCAGACAAAGATCTTTTAAATATCCCATCATTTTTGTAAACATCAATAGCACGCAATACTTCGGATGATGGGGTGATTTTTCTGCCATAAATTTTAATATTTTTTAAAGAAAAACCACACATTTTAAAAGAGCCTACAAAAATATCATGACCGTAACGATACAGCTTTTGGTGATCACTTAAGACGTACCAAATTCCACCACTCACACCTATCACAATGATTAAAACGATACGAATCCAAGACCATAATATTTGCAGACGCCGTCGTTGATATTTTTTCTTTTTTTGCTTGGCTGATTTCATGAATCTAAGAAGCCCATTGAATGGTGGAAATATCAATGCCTTCTTGTTTCATTTCCCACAAAGGGCTGAGATCCCTTAATTTATTGACTGCACTGACGATGTCATGGACGGCCTGATTGACTTCATCTTCTGTTGTGAATCTGCCAATACCAAATCTTAAGGATGTATGAGATAAATCATCAGGAATACCTAATGCTTTTAATACATATGACGGCTCTAATGATGACGACGTGCATGCTGATCCTGATGATACAGCCAAATTTTTAATGGCCATCATCAAACCTTCTCCTTCAACACAATCAAAACTCATATTTAAATTGCCTGGCACACGATGAGCCATGCTGCCATTGACATAAACGTGAGACAATTGATTTGTGATGCCATGGTACAGTTGGTGGGTTAAATGTTGTATGCGTTGTGATTCTTCAGACATGGTTTCTTGGGCAATGTGACATGCCTCTCCCAAACCAACACATAAAGGGGTTGCCAATGTCCCTGAGCGAACACCCATTTCTTGGCCACCGCCATTCATTTGTGGTGTTAAACGTACACGACGGTTGGTTTTACGCACATACAGTGCGCCAATTCCTTTAGGGCCATAAATTTTATGTCCAGATATGCTCATTAAATCAACATCTAAGTCATTCACATCAATAGGAATTCTTCCCAAAGCCTGAGCGGCATCTGTATGAAGATAGACACCTTTTTTTCGGCAAATATCTGCAATCTTTTTGATATGTTGAATTGTTCCAATTTCATTATTTACAAAAATGACGGATACGAGCGCTGTATCAGGTGTTAATGATTTTTCCAGATCATCTAAATCCAAAAATCCTTCTTTATCAACCGGAACGGATGTGATGCGCACACCTTTATGGGCAAGATATTTTGTCGTATCTAAAATACATTTATGTTCAATAGTTGAAGTGATAATGTGATTTTTTTTTCCTTGGAAGAACTCCCACACACCCTTTAAGGCCAAATTATTGGATTCCGTTGCGCCACTTGTAAAAATAATTTCCTTGGGTTGGGCCCCCATGAGACGTGCAACTTTAGATCTTGCTTCTTCTATGGAATTTTCTGCGTCCCATCCAAATTGATGGTTTCTAGAGTGAGGATTGCCGAATTTTTCATAAAAAAATGGTAGCATTTTGTCAACAACGCGTGGATCACACTGAGTTGTGGCATTATTATCTAAGTAAATCATACAATAAAAAAAATCGGTGGTCTGTATAAAAAAATACTAGCATATTTTAGCTTTTAATGAGACACCCCTGTTTGCAAATCATTTCAAAAATTTGTCATCAAAAAAACATTCATTTATAATAATCGTAGGTATTTAAGCTCTTAAAAAAATGCTTACAAAATCTATGCGCCGTGAAGACGTTCAACCGAAATGGTATCTCATCGACGCAAAAGATATGATTGTTGGTCGCCTTGCGACGGTTATTGCTCGCTATATTCGTGGTAAGCATAAACCTTATTTTACACCTCATGTCAATTGCGGTGATAAAATTGTGGTTATTAATGCAAAAGATGTGCATTTAACTGGAAGCAAACGCAAAGACAGTAAATTTTATTGGCACACGGGATATCCGGGTGGAATTAAGGAACGCACAATGGGACAGATTTTAGATGGACGTTTTCCAGAACGTGTCCTTGAAAAAGCCGTTGAACGGATGATTCCAAAAGGTCCTCTTGGTCGTGATGTGATGCGTAATCTTCGTGTGTACCCTGGTCAAGACCATCCCCATGAAGCCCAAAAATTAGAAATTTTGGATGTGGCCTCTATGAACACAAAAAATAAAAGGAGATCCGCTTGAAAAACGTTAATTTAGACCAATTAAAAACAGCTCTTCAACAACCTCAAGATGAACCATCAAAAGTTGTTGAGGTTGCTCAAGATGTGCCACTCAGAGAAAGGAAAGTTGATTCCTTAGGACGTGCTTATGCAACGGGTAAAAGAAAATCTTCCATTGCGCGTGTATGGGTAAAATCTGGAACGGGTAAAATTATTGTCAATAATAAACCTTACGGTGATTATTTTTCCAGGTCTGTGTTGCAAATGATGATTGATCAGCCATTTAAAATTTCTGGAACATTATCTCAATTTGATGTGATGTGTACAGTGAAAGGCGGAGGCCTGTCTGGCCAAGCCGGTGCAGTACGCCATGGTATTAGCTGTGCATTGTCCCATTTCGACCCATCTCTTCGTCCATCCTTAAAGCAAAATCACTTTTTAACCCGTGATAGCCGCGAAGTTGAACGTAAAAAACCAGGTCGTCCCAAAGCACGTCGTCGTTTCCAATTCTCCAAACGCTAGGGTTTCTATGATCAAGCTGTCTCAAGCTTGTCTTGGTCCCGAAGAAGAAGCAGCCGTCGTCAACGTTTTGCGTCATGACGGATATTTGGGAATGGGAAAAGAAACGATTGCGTTTGAAAAGGAATTAGAAACTTTTTTAAAAGACGCGTCAAGCGGTTCTGTGTCACTATGTTGTTGCCACACGGGAACCGCGGCCCTTCATTTGGCGACCCAAGCTCTTGGGATTGGCCCGGGGGATGAGGTGTTGATACCATCGATGACCTACATTGCATCGTTCCAAGCCGTCAGTGCGACGGGCGCAAAAGCTGTCGCTGTTGACATAGACCCCAACAGTGGAGCGATTGATTTAAGCAGTGCAAAGTCTTTGATGACATCAAAAACCAAAGCCATCATGCCTGTTTTGTATGCGGGCAGTATGCATATGGCAAATGACGTGTATGCTTTTGCAAAGGACAATGGGCTTTATGTGATTGAGGACGCCGCCCATGGATTTGGCCAACCATTTTCATTTCATGACCATGTGGTCACCTGCATCAGTTTTGATAGCATTAAAAACATCACGTGCGGTGAAGGGGGTGTGGTATTTTCCAAAAATACACGTATTGTCGAAAAAATTAAAGATCTACGACTCCTTGGGGTTGAAAAAGACTCTGATCAACGAGCCAAAGGCGGGCGGTCATGGGACTTTGATGTAAAAGAGCAAGGATGGCGTTACCATATGAGTAATATCAACGCCGCCATTGGACGGGCTCAGCTCAAAAAAATTCATTTGTTTTTAAAAAGACGCACGTATATTGTGAGTCGTTATTTAAATGAAATATCTCACCCAATGATCCAAATGCTGGCTATTGATTGGCGTGCACCTCATATTTTTCCCATGCTATTTTTAGGCAACCGCGACAAATTCAGACAAGATTTACTTAAAGAAGGAATCGAAACCGGCGCTCACTACAAAGCCAACCATTTATTATCATTTTATAGAACGCCTTACGATTTAAAAGGTGCGGAGTTTTTTTCTGAGCATGTGGTGAGCCTGCCGCTTCATGTGAATTTGACGGATGAGGACGTGAGCACAGTCATTGCAACAGTTCAAAAAATGTGTTTAAATTAGAAAATATTTTCTTCTGTTAAATTTTCGTAACTACCCAGGTTAATGGATTAAAAAAACAACAAATTTAAAATAATCTGTTAGTATTTAAAAAATTAGAAGAGGCCGTAGTTCGTCTAGAAACTCTTCTAAAGCAATCTGAAGGTCTTTTAAAGAAAGCTCATGAAAGAATTGAGGCGCTAGAAAGACGTTTAAATTTAAACAGTTCCAACAGTTCAAAGCCTCCATCATGAAGCACAACCACCTTTATCAAAACGTAAAAACAAAGATGTGTTGGGCATCATTTTCTACTGAGACTGCCTCATTTTAAGGACAGTGTGCTTCGTTTTTTAACACATCAAGGTGTGCCATTTACGAATAATCAAGCAGGAGCAGATACTTGATGATGAAAGTAAAATAAAAAATAGCAGTCAGCTTTCGCGTTCAAAAAGGAGCGGATCATTTTTGTCTTATTCGTGGGTTCTTATCTGCCGCTCGTAAACAGAAAAAAAATATCTTTGCTGATATTTCAACTGTTTTTGGGTAAACCTGGGTAGTTACAATTTATTTAAAAAAACTATCACTCTGGCCTTGAGTGAAACTCAAGAATTCCAATAACTTTAATGTGGTTGACTATAGATTCTACTGTGACGATCAAATCCCAAAAAAGTTAAAGACCCTGTTTTAAAATGATGATCTAATAACAGTGATCCTGAATGGGATGGTATCTGTGTTTGGTAAAAATTTAAATAGGTTTCGATATCGATACTTATCATCTCTTTGAGCATGTGAGAGTGTTGTTTTTGATATAAATGTTTTGAAAAATCTGGTTGAACCTGTGCATAAAAATATTCCGCAACACATCCGGACCCATAGCTGAACAAACCAATTTTTTCTCCCTCTTTAATGGGGGAATTTTCTAACAAAGAACACAAACTAATGTACAAAGAAGCGGTATAAGCATTACCCACTAAACGATTATAAGCCAAAGAAAATTCTATGGTTGGAGTCGTCTTTTCTTGTTTATTTTTTAAAAATCGTTGATGGACCCGTTCAGCCATACGGCTAAATGGTGTGTGGTAACAAAAATAATGAAGATCATTAATGTTGATATTTGTTTTTTTTTTAAAATCTTGAAAACATAAATCCAAAACCTCCATATACTTTTTGACAGAATATTGGTTGGATACAACAGCATAATCTAAATAATTAGGACGCCAAAAATCCATGACGTGATCTGTGTAAATACCACTGGTGGGATGAATTGTTAAAAGCCTTGGATCATTAGAAATTAACATGGCAACGGCTCCTGCTCCTTGGGTTGGCTCACCCAGTGATCCAATTTCATATTTGGCAATGTCGCTTGCTATCACAAGAACCTTTTGATCAGGGTGATTTTTAACAAAATCTAAAGCTAATTGCAGAGCCCCAGTCGCACTGTAACACGCCTGTTTTACTTCTAAAACACGTACGTTAGGCTTAAGATTTAAAAAATGATGGATGTAAATTCCTGCCGCTTTAGATTGATCAACGCTTGTTTCAGTTGCAAATAAAACAAACCCTACTTTTTCTAGATCGTTTGGATCAAAACGTGCAGCTGCACTGACCCCCATGGTGATAATATCTTCGCAAGGGGGCGGAACAGCCATTTGATGTTGCCCTAAATCTTGGAAAAAACGACCACTTGGTAACTGTCGCTGTTTTTCCATCAACCGTAATGGAAGGGCGTAAGATGGCACATAAAACGATAATTGATCAATGCCCGCCATGATCCACCTGTTTTTGGTGTAGACGTTCTAGTCTCATATGAGAATCTACCAATTCTTTATGACGACACAAGGCGGCAAGCAGTGACAACTCACCACATAAAGTCGTTGCTGCGGCAATTGCAGACAATCGTTTTGATGCGCCTTCACCTTCACATCCCATATTTTTTAATCGTTCTTTGATAAAATAGTGATGCTTTCCATTGCCAATCGAACCCACAATTATATTTGGCATAGTGATCGAAAATACAAAAGCTCCATTAGAATTTAAATACCCGTAAGTCATTCCTTGAGACCCTTCTACGATATTAGCGGCATCTTGACCCGTTGCCAAATAAAAGGCCAATAACATATTTGCAAAATGAGCATTTGCGCTCATTAAAGTGCCAGCCATTCCGGATCCAATCCAATTCTTTTGATAAATGATGTTGTGCAATTGTTGTGCCGTACATCGCAGTTTATTTTTACACAATTCTTCTGGTACTGTCATTTCTGCAACCACATGGTGTCCACGTCCCTGAATTGCATTAATAGCACTCACCTTTTTATCGCAACACATATTTCCTGAGACGCTATTAAATTTCAATGGATAATTGTCGCATAAAAAATCCCCAATCGCTTGAGCTGCTTTTGTCACCATATTATGCCCAGATGCTTCTTTTGGATCAATTGACACCCTGATAAATAAAAGAGGTCCTAAAATTTTGATATCGATACTTTGAAATTGACCAAAAGATGTCGTTGAGCCAACCACATCTTGTAAAATGCTTGTGGGAGTTTGTTGAATACATGATTGAATATAAACCGCTGATTCTAAGCTTTGCGCCTCTAGCAGTAAAGATCGGGTCATTGTAGACCCAAGGACTTTCATAAAAATGCCATTTGATTGCTGTGATAAAAATGCTCCTCTTTGAACGGAGGGCCATAGAGGCGTTTCGTATGTGGCAAGGGGAACCATTATATCTGCAACCACATCGCCACGCATTTTAATAGGACCAACAATTTTTGTTGGAATCGTTGTTATCATGATACGTCTAATTCCTTTTTTTGTATTAATCGTCTTAAGTTATCTCTGTGTGTCCACACACACAACCAAAAAATCCCTACCATTGCAGATATATACATAGATTCTTCTAAAAATAAAAAAGCCCACAAAGGAGCAAAAGCCATGGATAGCAAGCCGCCGGTAGATGATTTTTTAAACACTTTAAAAAATATTACCCACGTCAACAAACATAAAACCCCAACTTTCCATGAAAATGCACAATACACGCCCAAAGCTGTTGCAATCCCTTTTCCTCCTTTTCCTTTCAGCCAAGGAGAAAAAACATGTCCCAGTATACTTAGAACTCCACAATACACAGCCATATCATTTGGAGCGAGCAACACAGATAGATAACCTTTCATGCTATCGCACAGCAATGTTATGACAGCTAAGGAGGCGTGGCCACTTCGCATGACATTTGTGGCACCAATGTTTCCTGATCCAATGGTTCGAACATCAGTTTTTGCATGTATTTTCATCAACAGAAAACCAAAAGGTATACTGCCCAATACAAAAGATAACAACAAAATAGCCACTACCAAAGGATCATATTTTTTAATCAATTTTAGCATGGGTTATGCTCGATGCCCAAATTTCCCATAATATTAGGGTGCTCAATCTATTTAAAAATTGATACTGTCGACACCTTGTATTTTGATGAGATCATTTTTTAAAATAGTCATTTTTTCTACGTCACAAACCTCAAATTCTATAGAAATTTTTTGATAATCTTCATTTTTTTCAATACATTCAATAGATAAACAATACAATGGATGTCTCTTAACGTGTTTCATGAATTCTTCTAAGGTTTGTTGAGTATTTTTGATAACCACAATCATTTGAACTACTTTAAACACATTCTTAAATTTTTTAATTTGAGGAATATGTGTAGATAACAACCTATGATTAGCAGAAGAATCCTCTAATAAGACTGGATCATGCACAGTAATATTCGCATCTTGTGGATCAAAATTCTTTTCAATCTCAGGTGAAGGCAAAATATATAATGCTAAAACATCAGCTATTTGAATATCATTTCTTCCAAGCTTTTCCCAAAATAGCTGAACAGAATTAATATGTAATTGTTTAATGATATTTTGAATAATACTTTCGACATAAGGTAATTTTTGATGTTTAATAGCATTTTGAAACATGTAAATACCAATTTTGATAAATTGTTTTTTCTTTTGATTTTTTAAAAATTTTTGTATGGCCGTTTTTGCTTTTCCTGTCATTACAAACCATTCCCATGCTTCACAAATTGTGAGTTCGTGGGAAAAGTGCACGTCAATTTGATCTCCGTTTAGCAAAACCGTATGCAATTCTGCTGGGCGGCCATTAATTCTAATAAGCTGGGTATAATCTGCTAAAGTCGGAAATAATGCATACACAAAATCCAGGGCTGTTGATCCTTTGGGCAATGATAAAATTTGATCATGACTTGAGAATACAAAAACTTCATTACTGAACATTTCAAATTTTGTATGCTCTAAAAATTCTTCAACGTCATGGGTGCTTTCTAGGATTTCCAAGGCATTTTTAAGCCATACATATTTTCTGCCATCTTTATGTTCTTGAGGTTTTTTATAACTCCAATGGGCAGCCACCCCCAGACGACAATAGGCATCCATATCAAAGGTACGAATTTGAATTTCAATTCGCTGATTAAACGGCCCAATGACGCAAGTATGGATGGATTTATATCCATTTTGTTTAGGCAGACTAATATAATCCTTAAATCTTCCTGGCACCACAGGATAAGTTTGATGAATAATTCCCAATGCTTGATAACATTGTTCGACACGATCAACGATAATACGAAACGCAACAATGTCACTGAGTTTTTGAAAAGGAATATTTTTTCGTTTCATTTTTTCCCAAATTGAATAGGGCGTCTTTTCTCTGCCTTGAATTGTACAAGTTAAGTGATGTTTTTTAAAAACAGCCTCTAAAGCATCGAGGGTATCTTGTGTTAAATCTTTTGTATCCAAATGAAATTCTTTCAATTGATCGCAAATACATGAAAAAATTGACGGATAAAGAGTTTCAAAGGATAAATTTTCCAATTCATTTTGAATAGTAAAAATACCCATACGTTCTGCAATAGGCGCATAAATTTGCAATGTTTCTCTGGCAATTTTATGTCGTCTTTCTGGTTTTTTTATGTAATTAAGCGTTTGCATGTTATGCAATCTATCTGCAAGCTTGATCAATAAAACACGAATATCATTGGACATTGCGACCAAGAACTTTCTAAAATTTTCAGCTTGTTTTGCTTCTTGGGATTGTAGTTGAAATTTTGATAATTTTGTCACACCATCAACGAGACTGGCAATATCGCTACCAAAGATACTTTTGATATCTTCAATTGTGACGTCCGTATCCTCAACAACGTCGTGCAATAATCCGGCTGTAATGGTATTTTGATCTAAATGTAAATTGGTGAGTAGATTTGCAACAAACAAGGGATGGGAAAAAAAACAATCTCCCGAATCCCTTGTTTGTGAACTGTGCATTAAAAAAGAATAATCATAGGCTTTTCTAATTAATTCTTCATCGACAACCTTAATATATTGTCGCATTTTGTATGCAAGTTCTGTGGAAGCTTGCATGGTTTGATGCCTGTTAATTAATCGTCAACATCCAAAACATCTGTGTACAAATCTTCGTCTTCTTGAGCTAATTTTTTCTGACGCATCATGGCAGCATCTTTTTCATGGAAATCTTTTTTAAATTTTTCATAATCCAATTCATCTTCATCTTCTTGATCGGTGAAGTTTGATTGTTGCAATCCTTTCAAAACACGCTCACGTAGTTCACCCACATCAATAGTGCCATCACCAATTTCTCGAAGAGCAACAACAGGATTTTTATCGTTTTCTCTCATAACCGTAAGACGAGCCCCTGATGTTAATTCATGTGCCCTTTTTGTTGCAAGCAAAACAAGTTCAAAACGATTTGGAACAGAACGGATGCAATCTTCAACTGTAACGCGCGCCATGTGAATAAAATATTTTTTTATTACATTATAGCCTAAAAAAATAAGGATGAACAAATTTTTCCGTATTTTCTGATGTCATAGCAATTGAATCACTTATTAAGGCCTCCAAGGTTTGTACAGCCTTTGTAATCTTTGAGTTTGCAAATTTTGTATTATCCGGTTGGTTTCCCAACTGATGTAAGTTTTTGAATCGCAGAGGTAAGGTATAGCCGACACCTCTAGTATTCAGAACAAGCTCCCCTAAACTGGGATGCAATTTTTGAATAATCTGTCTGATTTCTGAGAGTTTACGATGCATGCGGGTCAAATCTGAAATGATAAGACCATACTCTTTTAAAATTTCTATGATCTTATCGTAAGGAAGTGGATTCGGATGACCTTTAAACAGCTCATATAAGATAGAGGCCATGAATGGCTTAATCCTTGACTCTCTAGGAATGCCATCAATTTCAATGCGCAATACAAAACTATCGGCATCAATCGTGACAATGCTTTGATTATTAGTATCAATCAACGATATAAACTTCATGTCACCTCATAAGAAATGCGCAAAATGCCGTTTTTGTTTTTGATCTTATTTATCCTCATAAGCCCTATCTCACCAATGGAAGATAGATGTGTACCACCACAAGGTACTGGTGGCATATCGCCTATTTGCATAACACGAAAATTCTTATTATCAGGGATACTATAGGGTAGCTTATAAAATTGCTTTTCAAAGCCTAATGGGTCAATCTCAAAAACGATAGTTCTATCATTTTCTGCAATTGCTTCATTTATTGCATTCTGTAGAACTCCCACATCTATTGCTTCGTTTCCTTGAAATTCAACATAAGCTTCGCCAGGAAAGGAATGACCTTTTATTGCTTTTAGTTTTGG
>JALRGP010000026.1 GCA_023259685.1 Alphaproteobacteria bacterium
TATGTTCGCTATTCTCTTAGATATTCAAGCGTCATTAGCAATCGCTGTTCTGGGGGTAGTTTACTTGGTCTTTCACCTCATTTCTTTTTCTCAATTTCGAATGGTTCAAGAATTTCTAACATCTTTTGAAATGTTTCTTTTTTCACTCCAGTTAATCTTCTCAATTCTACATCTCATAACCCTTCAATCTTTTCCATCTTTTAAACAAATTTGATTTAAAAACTTTGTTTATATTAGCAATAATCCTGTTTTGCAGGAAGTCTAATCATTTTTGGTGTTTACAATAGAGAGACATTGAGCGATCTTTCTTGATTCTTTTGCCCACTTCTTTTACAAAAAGAATTATTTTTTGAAGATTTAACGAAAAACCCCTAAAATAAAGTTACTTCGTAACATTAAGAGATATGAATGGATTTATCATTACTCGTGTATGGTTGCATTGGCATCGCATTGTTATACGCAATCATTGTCTGTCGCCATTTATTTTCAAAAAGCTGTGGATCGGTAGATATGAAAGAGATCGCCCAGGCAATTCAAGAAGGGGCAAGAGCTTACCTCAGCCGTCAATATATCACCATTAGCTTTGTTGGACTGATTATTGCTACATTTTTAGATGCCTATATGGGGCATTTTGTGGCTTTGGGCTTTGTGATTGGCGCCCTTTTATCAGGATGTGCCGGCTATATTGGTATGCACGTATGTATCAGAGCAAACGTCCGTACTGCTGAAGCTGCACGTGGCGGTTTAGTACCTGCACTCAATTTGGCCTTTCAATCTGGTGCGGTTACTGGGCTGTTAGTTGTTGGGATGGCCTTATTTGGAATTCAGACGTATTATGAATTTTTGATCAAAGCTCAGTTGGAACAACGCCAATTACTGGAAGCACTGATCGCCCTCAGTTTTGGTGCCTCACTTATTTCAATCTTTGCCCGTTTAGGTGGTGGTATTTTCACAAAAGGTGCCGATGTTGGAGCCGATTTGGTTGGAAAGTTAGAAGCTGGCATCCCAGAAGATGACCCTAGAAACCCTGCCGTGATTGCCGATAATGTCGGAGATAATGTGGGAGATTGTGCGGGTATGGCTGCAGACCTTTTTGAAACTTATGTGGTAACTATTGTATCATCTATGGTGCTGGCTGCCATTTACTTTAAGGATCAAGTTCAATCATTATTCATGATGTATCCATTAGTCATTGGGGCTGTTTGTATTATCGGCTCTATCCTTGGAACATTTTTTGTCAAATTATCAAAAGATAAAAAAATCATGAAAGCACTTTACAAAGGCTTGATCTCCAGTGGTGTTATATCTTATGGTCTCATTTATTATATGACCGAGATGATGTTTAAAGATCAATCATCTTTTGCTGTTGGAGGAGCAACTTTTGGCATTCAGGCTTTGCACATTTGTGCTTTTGTAGGGCTTGCTGTGACGGGGCTTTTGGTGTGGATCACTGAATACTACACATCAACCCATTATTCACCTGTTCAAGGTATTGCAAAATCCTCCAGAACAGGGCACGGAACCAACATTATTCAAGGTTTGGCGGTTTCTATGGAAGCAACGGCAATGCCTGTGTTGGTCATTTGTGCTGGAATTATTGTGTCATATCTGCAAGCTGGAATTTTTGGTGTATCGGTTGCCGCCACAACAATGTTGGCATTGGCAGGAATGGTTGTTGCATTGGATGCGTATGGTCCCGTCACTGATAATGCTGGCGGTATTGCTGAAATGGCAAAATTACCCTCAGATGTGCGCCAAGTGACGGATGCATTGGACGCCGTTGGAAACACCACAAAAGCCGTTACAAAAGGATATGCCATTGGATCTGCAGGTCTTGCGGCCATTGTGTTATTTGTAACCTATACACAAGATTTAAAACATTATTTCCCAAATATCAATGTGTCCTTTAGTTTGGAGGATCCTTATGTATTGGTAGGGCTTTTCTTTGGTGGTATGTTGCCATTTTTATTTGCCGCCATGGGGATGAAAGCCGTTGGTCGTGCCGGTGGAGCCGTTGTCATTGAGGTACGCCGTCAATTTAAATCCATCAAAGGAATTATGGAAGGACTAGCAAAACCAAATTATGGTGCCGCCGTTGATATGCTCACCAAAGCTGCCATTAAAGAGATGATCATTCCATCGTTGTTGCCCGTTTTGGCACCATTTGTGATTTATTTTGGAATCAAGGCGGTCGCCAACCAAGAAGCAGCATTCTCTGCGATGGGAGCGATGTTGATGGGAGCTATTATCACCGGTATTTTCGTTGCTATTTCTATGACATCCGGTGGTGGTGCATGGGATAATGCAAAAAAATACATCGAAGATGGGCACTTTGGTGGTAAAGGATCTGATGCCCATAAAGCAGCTATTACCGGTGATACGGTAGGTGATCCTTATAAAGATACGGCGGGCCCTGCCATTAACCCGATGATTAAAATCATTAACATTGTGGCACTATTATTGCTTGGATTTTTAGCGCATTAATCTATAAAACACCGAATATCAACTACTATCGGCTTTAGCCGATAGTAGTTGATATCATATTGACTTTGTAAATACAAATATTATAAACCACTTATATGAGAATTTTGGTAATTCTCATATGTATTTTACAGAACTTACTATTTTAAATCAGGACATTTTTTATGAAAAAACAATTAATAGCCTTATCATGTGAAAGATGTTAGGATTTTAAAAATTTCACAAAACATCTTTAACAATAAATTATTAAAGAAAGAGACCTCCAGCCAATCTAATAAAAAATATTTTACCGATGAATTTGTGGAAGAATTGTTTAAGGTTTTTCAAAAAGACGATATAGAATCACAAGAAAAATTTGTACAACAAGGATTAGATGATTATGGCCACCACGATATCGTATATCAATTTTTAAGTTTAAATACCGAAAATCTCAAATATTGTATTCAAGCATACACTAAAGACAAAGAAATCAATGGAAAAGACAATGCTTTAAGTTCATTTATATCAAAAAAAGGACATGGAAAAATCAGACCAATTCTAAAAAAGGTACACTGTTCAATAGAAGAAAATTTTCTTAATTTCTTAAAAAATTCCGGTAAAAAAATTCCATCATGGGGAATTTATGCACCGCTGAGACATACTGATGATGTCACCCGTGAATTGGTCAGTGAAGTGTATTACGGGGAAATGTTACATGATCGTCTGTTTGGAACCCCACCTGTAAAACCTTTCAGCTCACTTACAGAAGAAGATAAACAATCAGTTCTGTCGTATTTAACTGACGAACAACTTGCGGCATTACAAAACATTGTGAATAAAGAGAAACCAATTCAAGAATTTATGATGTACGTGCCGGCTTTGGATCTAGAACGTTCATAAAATTAACCATTTTTAGGGGGTTCGGCACGCGTCCTCCCATAGAGGCCCAGGTTCACATTGAACCTGGCCTTTTGGCTTTTCAAATTAAATAAATACAGAGAGGGTGCGATTAAATTTTAGGAGTCTCATCCACAAGTTTTTTCCTTGATGTGCCTCCTAAAATTACCTCAACCTCATCTTTGCTAAGACCAGTAACGATCATGATCATATCCATAGAGCAACCAATTTTGTGCATATTTTGAACCATCTGAGTTTTAGATTTGTGTTCTCCTTCCTTTAATCCCTTCTCTATTCCTTCTTTAAGTCCTTTCTCCATCCCCTTTTTCAGTCCTTCTTTTTTTCCTTTTTTGATACCTTTCTCTATTCCCTTTTTCATTCCCTTTTTCATTCCCTCTTTAAGTCCTTTATTCAAAGCCGTATTCATTTAATCTTTGCTGTCTATGATATCTTTTTGGTACGCAAGGTAATGATCTCTTTCCACTTTTGTCATTTTCAAAAAATTCAATTTTTCTTCCACCGCTGCCATATAGGCCGATGGATGATTGTTATGTGGAATGTCATCATGTTTCATCACATAGAGCCATTCATCAATATCTTTTTGAATTTTGTCATCAAAAGACGGAATAAAAATATAGAAATATTCTGGAAAGACAGAGGACGCAGTCATGTTTTCCAATGTATCACCTTGTTTAAATGACATTTTTAACGGGTGGTTCTTATCGATGTCATGAATGATGGTTTTTCCGTGATAGATGGCGCCGGTGTCCTCCATGTCAAAGTATAACAAAGACACATGAATAACCTTCACGATATTCATGTAATCGGCTTCTTGTCCAAGGTTATCCACAATGAGCCTTGAGGTGTTAAAACACGATTTATGGACAAAGCCTTCCTTGAGGTTACGCTCAATCTCAATCACATACCTCTGGTGATCGCTGTCCTCCACAATCATATCTGCCAAGCTTTTCTTGGTCAAAGGGTCTTCTTTGTCACTTTCGCTCTTGAGGATACTAATGATTTTGACGGGTTTATAACCTTGCGTTTTAAGAAGAGCAGACAAAAACCCTTCCACAATGCCATAATCTCTTTTATCTCGCAGCAAATATTTAATCGCATAATCAAAACTAATGAGAGGTTTATGGTCACTCATGGTGGTTTAGTTTTGGTATTCCTTTATCTATTATGACATAAAATGAGGAATCAGATGCTTTTGGCTCTTTAAAAAAACAAATACAGCAATCAATTTGATCTATTGTTTTGATACATCAGAAAAAATTGAAATAAAAAACGTTATTGATATAATCAACGATAAATTAACCATTTCTTAAGAATTTAAAGGGTACTTTTTCTTCAAGAATGTGCACGTACATCGATTGATGAATCCACCCATCAGTTTTACAAAAACTGTGTCATTTTTAGGCGTTGAGGCACGCCCCATAGAGGTTCAGGTCCAAATTGCACCTGGGCTGCCAGCTTTTCAAATTGTGGGGCTGCCGGATAAAACGGTGGGGGAATCGAAAGAACGCATCAGAGCCAGTTTTTATTCCATGGGGCTGGCTTTGCCGTCTAAGCGGATTATTGTGAATTTGGCCCCCGCCGATTTACCCAAAGAAGGATCCCATTATGATGTACCTATTGCTTTGGGTGTATTGGAATGCTTAGGCTCCATCCCCCAAAATCATTTGCATCAATTTTATATCATTGGAGAATTAGGATTAGATGGGAGTCTGGCCTCCATCACCGGGACACTACCAACTACATTAGAGGCATCATCCAAAGATGTGGGTATCATTTGCCCAAAAACATGTGAAAAAGAAGCCATTTGGGCAGGAAATGATCGCGTGTTGGCATTTGAGACTTTATTGCAGATTATTAACCATTTCAAAGGGGTCTCTCCCCTGCCCTATTCAAAATTGGACACACCTTTTTTTGAAGACAAAAAGTATCCTGGGTTTGAAGATGTGATTGGCCAAGGTATGGCAAAACGCGTTTTAGAAATTGCCGCCGCAGGTGGTCATAACGTATTGATGATGGGAACACCGGGAGCCGGAAAATCCATGTTATCATCTCGGTTTTTATCAATTTTGCCCTCTATGGATCCAAAAGAAGCCTTAGAAACCACCATTATCCATAGCCTTGCTGGGTTATTACCACCGGAAGGAATTGTCACATCACGGCCGTTTCGATCTCCTCATCATAGTGCTTCGATTCCTGCTCTGATTGGTGGTGGCCAACGCAGTAAACCGGGAGAAATTTCTTTGTCCCATAATGGGGTGTTGTTTTTGGATGAAATTGCAGAATTTCCAAGGGCGGTTTTGGAATCTCTAAGACAACCCATGGAAAACGGCGATATTACCGTATCACGTGTTAATCACCACATCACCTACCCCGCAAAATTTCAGTTGATTGCAGCAATGAATCCATGCCGGTGCGGGTATTTTGGTATCGTTGAAAAACAATGTCACAAAGCCCCCAGGTGCGCCGGGGATTACCAAAACCGTTTATCAGGTCCACTTCTAGATCGCTTTGATTTATATATTTATATGAGCCCCCCTCCCCTATTATCCACCTATCAAAAAGACGTTCAACATACAAACGTAGAAACCAGCGATGTTATTAAACAACGGGTACAAAGAGCACGAGCCTATCAAAAAAATCGTCAATCCACATTAAATGCCCACCTGTCTAATGAAGACATTAAAAAATACGTCAAATTGGATAATGATAGTTTTCATATGATTCAAAAATTTGAAAAAAAATTCCAAATCTCAACCCGGGGATTTCATCGAATTTTAAAGGTATCCCGAACGATTGCCGATTTACATCAACATGATAACATCACATGTGATCACGTATCGGAAGCACTGCAATACAGATTAGACGATTTGTTAACTATTTCTTAACTATATATATGTTTAATTAATTGTAAGAGTTAGGACAACTATGCACACATGCTCAACATTATTTTTTCATTGCTGTCTATATCCATAAGTTTTTCTTGTTGCTCAAACCATCCGGAGATGACAACATTGGAAGGTGACTTTTTAAAATTAAAGGCATCCACATCGGGACGCATTTACCTTGAGGCCAAAGAATACAAACAATCTTGTTTTAAACCGATTTTCGAAGACATGGGAGAAATCCATTATGCCATCAGCTACCATGATGTTCACGGTCAACAACACACATTTACCACACTCACAAAGCCCTACAACCAATTCCCAAGGGGACAAATTAATTCATTTTATGGCAGTGATATTTGTACCATTGCCAGTCAATGTGATACCACAAAAAACCATTTAACGATTAAAAAGGTATTGGGTCACTGTTTAGACGTGAAAAGAGATATCGCATTTTCACCCCACGAACCCTATTTATGTATGTCCACATCCCTTAAAGCATTATCGGTGATGAATAATGTGAAATTATATATTTTTGGAACCGTCACGGCGGATACGCAGGTTGGGTTTGGGGTGGAGCCTTTAATGTCACAAAAAAATCAATTAATTTGGCAAAAATTTCAATCAAATCACCCCTTTGGCTCAAAAAAAGAAGGATATTTTGACCAATGCAACGGTGAAGAGATTCAAACAGATTGCCCAACCTTTTACCATTTTTTATTCTCAAGAGATGGTAGTGGAACTATTGTCGACAGCCCTTACGGCACATCTCATTTAGGGCATTATTGTGAGACTGGTGCTCCATCTAAAAAAAAAGGCATGTATTTGGTGATGGATTACGGAAATTTAAAGCCCCACATGGGAACCATCAAAAAAACGTCCATTCTTGGAACATTTATTCAAAATTTACAAGACAATGACTATATTGCACCATTTCCCAAAATAGAAGCCATCGAATATCCAAAAGATAGATGTTACGGCAAAGGGGATCAATTAAAATTTTCAATTATATTTAACAAAAATACTCATTTAGAACGTCTCAATCCCTGTTTTCCTGCGTCATGTTTGTTACCATTTAAATTAGATGACACAAAAAAATATGCCATTTTTACCAATGGGCATAAAACCAATACATTCCAATTTTGTTATGACGTTCAAGATATGGATCAAGGAAAAACATTGCAATTGGGTAAACAATTACGATTTGAAAACAGTGCCTTGGTGTCCCCGGTTTGCCCCCAAGACATGCTTCATGAAATTATACTGAATTCCTCAGATAAAAAAAGTATTTATGTGGATGCCACACAACCCTACGTTACACACATTAAAAATAAAACTGAGACCAAGGATTGTTATCAAGCGGGGGATGAATTAATGTATGAATTGATGATCGACCGTCATATTAAAATGACACCAACCTTAAAAATATTGGCACAAAATATGGACGATCATCAACAAGCGTTTCCTTTTTCAATCAACAGTGCGTGTTTTCAAACAAAAAAATGTTCCCATTCCCCAAGTGATCCTATGATTTTGTCTTTGTCTTATATTATTCAGGAATGTGATAACGCAAAGGGAATCACATTCGGACGGCATTTAAGATTATCACTCGACGATAGTGTTGTGATGGATTTTTGCGGAAATTTACTCAACAATTGTTTGCAAATGCCATCAAATTTTCAAGATATCATTATAAAACGGACAAAAATACGTTGTGATAATACTTATCCAATAGTGACAAAATTTAGATTGTATCATGAAAAACCTGTCTATCAAGTGGGGGATACGTTATCTTTTAAGGCAAAAGTGTCATCCCACATTGACGTTGACAAAAATGCTTTGTGTATCATTCCACAAATCGTTGCATACGAATCTGGTAACAAAAACAACCAAATGCTATTTACCATCACATCCCCATGTTTTCAAAAAAAATGCTCTCACCAAAAATCAGATCCTATGACATTTATTTTAAAGCATGATATTTTGCCAAAAGATACAATGTCATCCGTGACATTTGGAGATAGCATCCGTTATTTTCCAAAAGAATATGGATTTATTGATCATGATGGGCGGCCACTTCACAACAAATGGCCCTACCCTCTCATATTTAATATTCAAATTAATCATAAAAAATTTGATGATTGTTTGGATTCCTTTTTAGAATCAAGTGCCTATCATAATCATCATGATCACCCATTAGACAACGCATGTATTCATGATGATTTTTCAAGCTTAGATCGAAAAAGCCTTTCCACACCAAGGCCTAATCGTTGTGATAACGATCATAGTCCTGAATCATCCAGCGGTCATGGTCATGATTACATGAAAAGCTTATCATTGTCCTGTCATGACTCTGTATCATCTAAACAATCATTGATTCAAGATTGTAGTGGAATTGAGGATGCGATGTTACCACCACCATCCCTTATGGCATTGAGTTTTTCTATCATTAATCATGGTTTAAATCATCAATCATGGACAAGATCTTACGCGAAAAATTTATCATTATTTGATAAATTGGATCCCTATTATTTTGGATGTGACCGAAATGTATCAATGGACATAAAAAAAACTCCCGGATCTCACCCCACAACGTTGATATTTGTTGCAACATTTACCAAAAACAATAAAAATGTATCAATTAAACATCATAAGACATTTGCCCTTCCCTTCAAAATTGGTACCAAGACAGTGCATGCGTCTTTTGTCAGCCATAAAAAACCATTTTATGGTTTGTGTTTAAACGGCCGCGATGCTAACGATGACACAAATGTTATTGTATCAGGATTATCTAATTATTTAGGATCCGCTATACGGTTGGACATTGCAAATCAAGACAAATTTTCAAATACAGTGGACTTGGCATTTTTATATAATGTTAAAAAAGGAGATGAGGGTTATGTCAGCATTCCTTATCAACAATCGTTCAAAGGGCAAGCATGGATGAATAATGTGTTGTTTGACCCAATATTATCAAATACAGTTATTGATCACATATTTTTACCATGTCTAGTCAATCAAAGAGGAAATGAACAAATCAATTTATTATCAAAAACAAAAGAAAATTTTAGCACCAAACTTAATTTACAAATTTTGACAAAACCCATATCGGATTGTGTCAATGGATTACCTACCATCAATAACCAAGATTTTTATGGATCAGATTTATCCTTTATCCAACAAGAAACGATGAAAGATCTCATTAAAAACCCATGTTTATGAAAAATTAAAAGGTCCTAAGGGGCCTTTTTACAAAAATGCTCATCTTTGTTTTTCCGTGTTAAAGTTGTAAAAGTGATTATCACAACCACCATTTACATATACATGGATATTTTTAAGTTTTTTAAAGACAATCAAATCAATAACATCGATTGTCGTTTTACAGATTTATTGGGAACATGGCACCATATTACATTTCCAATCCACATGATTAATGATGATTTTTTGAACACAGGATTTTACTTTGATGGATCATCCATTATGGGATGGCAGCCTATTCATCGTTCTGATATGATTTTAAAACCTGACATATCAACCTGCGTCCTTGATCCATTTTGCGACAGTGCAACCGCATCAATGATTTGTTATGTACATGATCCCTACACTGAAAATTTATATGAAAAAGACCCACGGTCCGTCGCATTAAAATGTTTAAATTATTTAAAATCAACAGGCATTGCAGACCAAGCTTTTTTTGGACCAGAGCCAGAATTTTTTATATTTGATTCTGTGACCTTTGCCTCAACCCCATATCACAGCCATTATCACATGATCTGTGATGAGTTTTTTCACCTTAATGGCACCCAACAACAAGATAATCATGGCTTTAGAATTCAATCAAAACGCGGTTATTTACCAACTTTTCCAACGGATTCAATGCAAGATATGCGCCAAGAAATGTGTCAAAAAATGACAGAGATGAAGGTTTTTGTTGAAAAACATCACCATGAAGTTGCCCCCGGCCAACATGAAATCGGAATTGGCAGAAATGAATTGATTAAATGCGCTGATGATATCCAAATTTATAAACATGTCGTCAAAAACGTCGCTTTTTTAAATGGAAAAACTGCAACCTTTATGGCAAAGCCTGTGTTTGGTGACAATGGATCTGGTATGCATGTTCACCAATCTCTTTGGAAAAAGGGAAGCAACATATTTTCTGGTGATGGCTACGGCGGACTCTCGGAAGCAGCCCTTTATTACTTGGGAGGTATTTTACGTCACGGAAGAAGTTTGAATGCATTGACAAATCCAACCACAAATAGCTACAAACGTCTCACTCCAGGATTCGAGGCACCAGTTATTTTAGCCTATAGCTCAAGCAATCGCTCTGCTGCATGTCGTATTCCTTTAAGTACATCACCTCATTCAAAACGTATTGAAATTCGTTTTCCTGATCCAACCGCAAACCCCTATTTAGCTCTCAGCGCCATGATGATGGCAGGACTTGACGGTATTAAAAATAAAATTCACCCGGGTGACGCATGCGATGAGGATTTGTTTGAGAACAAAAAAGCAGCTTCTTGTTTTCCAACATTATGTGGATCTTTAAAAGAAGCTTTGGATAGTTTAGAAAAAGACCACGACTATTTAATGGAAGGAGATGTCTTTACAAAATCTTTATTAAACGCCTATTTGGACATTAAATGGCAAGAAGTCTATGAACTATCTAAACGTCCTCACCCTTATGAATTTGATCAATACTATAATTCTTAAGATTCAATCGTCATTAGATCAATTTGAACACACTACCCCTCACTTTTTAGAAGGTCTTGAGCAGCCTGCATAATAAGATCAAACAAACCAGAAGAACCACCCTGA
>JALRGP010000027.1 GCA_023259685.1 Alphaproteobacteria bacterium
GACGAAATGCTATGTCTTTAAAACATCTATTGAATTGTGTCAATAAAATTCTTCGTGCGTAGGCCCTGATATCTTTTATATTGGGTAGTGACGAAAAAAAAAATATGGCATATAATAAATTAAGTTTTAGTTGTATTGTTAAAATGGATTTCAAAAAGTATTTAGTATTCAGTAGTTTTTTAGGATTATTTGGCTGCGGACTCAACCCTAATTTACAAATTTCAAAAGACATGCCTATGAACGGCAATAATTTCAAGGTTGGAGAAATTGATGTTACCATTAAGCCTGTTAATACTCAGACCATTCAACAGCTTAAAAATAAACAAAAAAGAATTCATCAAGAATTGTTAAAATACCAAAATAGCTACCCTGCCTATAGAGCTCAATGTGGCGACAGCGTGGTGATCACCGTATGGGATCGTCCGGATTTGAACAATCCTTTTGGAAACGTTTTAAACTCCGGAAATTTGGTTGGCCACTATGTGGATTCTGATGGATATATTTATTACCCTTATGTGGGACGGTTAAAAGTAAGTGATCTTAATATTAATGAGATTCGTGATTTGCTTCGAAAAAAATTATCCATTTATATCAAAGATCCCCAAGTTGACGTTAAATTTCTAAACTACCGTGGGCAGCTTGTATATGTTCAAGGGGCCGTTGGTAAAATGGGCAGCATTCAAATTAGTGATGTTCCGATGACAATTGCCGAAGCACTCACGCAATCTGGTGGTTATTCAAGTTCTGCTGATCTGTCTCAAGTAAAACTAGTTCGGGGATCTCGTACCTATTCCATTGATTTACTTGATACCTTTGAACAAGGAGATAACGCTTTTCAAATTTTATTAGAGAATAGAGATTTCTTAAAAATTCCTTATCAAAGTGAAAATAATATTTACGTATTTGGTGCTGTCAATAAACAGGGACCTGTCAATGCGGGGCCTCATCGTTTCTCTTTGAAAGACGCTCTGTCATCGGCGGAAGGCGTATCCATGGGTGGTGATTTAAAACAAGTTTACGTGATTCGCCAAGAAGAAGGAGAAAATGTGACATTGTTCCATTTAGATTGTTCATCTCCGGTGTCGTTGATTCATGCTTCTAATTTTATATTAAAACCCAAAGATATCATTTATGTAGAACAAAATTCTGCAGCCTCTTACGCAACGATTGTCAATACACTGATTCCATTCCTCGAAACACCAGGGCGATTCAACACGGCCTGGTCGGATATGAAGAGGCTCAAAGAAAATCTTCGCTAAATGTAGATGATGAAAATTGGACCGCTAACGTTACCCCATCCTGTTATCTTGGCCCCCATGTGCGGGGTCACGGACATGCCTTTTCGAAGTCTTGTGAAACGGCTTGGGGGCGGGCTTGTGATCTCTGAAATGATTGCAAGCCAGGCCATGATCCGTCATACACGTGCAAGTTTGCGCATGAGCCAGAAAGCACAAGGAGATTCTTTCTTTGCTGTTCAATTGGCTGGATGTGATCCTGTGGTCATGGCAGAAGCAGCCAAATTAAATGCAGATATGGGAGCCAGCCTTATTGATATCAACATGGGGTGTCCTGTTAAAAAAGTTGTCGGTGGTGACGCAGGTTCTGCATTGATGAAAGACGAAAAATTGGCTTGTTCAATTATTGACAGTGTCGTCAAAGCCGTATCACTACCTGTCACCCTTAAAATGCGTACGGGATGGGATATGAACAACCGTAATGCGCCACAACTTGCAAAATTGGCCGAGGATTTAGGGGTTCAAATGGTAACGGTTCATGGACGTACGCGATCACAATTATATACCGGTTCGGCGGATTGGGCTTTTATCAAAACGGTGAAAGATCAAGTATCCATCCCAGTCGTTGGAAATGGAGATGTGCAAACAATTGATGATGCCCACGCGTTGTTAAGAATCTCGGAATGCGACGCCGTCATGATTGGACGTGGAACATACGGGCGCCCTTGGCTGATTCATCAAGTTGCCCAGTCATTAAAAGGCATTTTACAACCGGATCCCAGCATCACAGAACGTCTTGAGATTGCTCTTGAACATTTGGATAGTATCCTCACCCACTATGGCCATGACAGTGGTATATTAATTGCAAGGAAACACATGGCATGGTATACAAAAGGATTAAATGGATCCGCTGAATTTAGAGCCGCCATCAATACCTGTGTTGATCATCATGCGATGAGGACCAGCCTTACAAATTTTTTTCATGATATGTCATCTTAAACAAGAATAGATATTCAGCGATCCGGGGATTTTAAAAATCCTGCCATTCTTTATTTATTTTTGTAATATAAAAGCAATTACAGTCATGGATACCCGTTATGTTTTGGGATTATTTTTCAAAGAAAAAGCCAACCATTGCCATTCAATCCACACCAAAGGCAACTTTTACACCGCGCCGTTATGATTCCTTATGTAAGGAAGGATACCACCATAATGTCATTGTATACCGGTGTGTGAAGTTAATTTCCCAAGGAATTGCAGCGATTCCTTTTTTGTTATATGAAAAAAAGAATGGCATCCAGCATGAAATTACGCACCATCCTATTTTGAATTTACTCGCACAACCAAGTCCTTATCAGGCGCGCTGTGCATTTATGGAACAGATTATCTCGTCGTTATTATTAGCCGGAAATGCTTATATTGAGGCTGTTTGCAATTACGACAATTTGCCGATTGAGCTGTATCATTTAAGACCTGACCGTATGACGATTATTCCCCATGAATCAGGGCTTCCGTGGGCATTTGAATATACGGTTGACCAAAGAAAACGTATTATTCACCATCATCATCAACCCTATCCCAAGGTGTTGCATTTAAAATTTTTTCACCCACTGGATGATTGGTATGGCATGAGCCCCCTTGAAGCCGCTGCCACCGCCATCGATCAACATAACACGGTATCGGCTCATAATTTGGCTTTGCTTCAAAACGGTGGACGGCCGAGTGGTGCTTTTATCATTAAATCCTCATACCTCAGTGATGAACAACGATCATCTCTTCGAAGTGATCTCAAACATATTTACGAAGGACATAACAATGCTGGAAAAATATTGATGTTAGAGGGAGATTTTTCTTGGCAAGAAATGGGATTATCACCAAAGGATTTGGATTTTATTGAGGGCAAGAACGTATCGGCCAGAGAAATTGCCCAAGCTTTTGGTGTGCCACCCATGTTGGTTGGTGTGAAAGGGGATGCGACATTTTCCAATTATAAAGAAGCTCGGTTCCATCTATGGGAAGATACAATTTTGCCCCTACTTGAATTCATCATTGCGGAATTAAATTTGTGGTTGGTGCCGTATTTTTGTCAAAATCAAATGTTGTCTATTGGGTATGATGTGGATCATATTCCAGCTCTTGCACCCAAACGTGAGGCGCATTGGGCAAAAATTCAAGATGCCTCTTTCCTTAGTGATAATGAAAAACGAGAAGCCGTGGGTTACACACCTTTATAAAAAAATAGGGGCTTCTTGCCCCTGTGATGTATTTTAAAATTGGGTTATCTATAAAAACCCATAACTTTCAGAAATTTTAATTTTTTCTAAATATGATTTATAATTTTTAATAAATAATACAACATCTATTTGAATGTTTAAAAATTTCTCCCAAATGATGAAACAAGCTCAAAAAATGAAAGATGATATGGAAAAAATTCAAATTGAACTTGAAAAAAATCATTATGAAGGAACGTCTGGCGCTGGTCTTGTGAAAATAACGATTAACGGCCAACATCGCATGATGAGTCTTGAGATTGATCCATCCTTGTTTAAGGAAGAAGATCAATCCATCATATCTGATTTAGTTATTGCTGCATTTAATGATGCCTTGGACAAGGCTAAAAAAAATGCCGAAGAAAAAATGGGGAAAGTGGCTGGTGGCCTGGACCTCAGCAAGTTGCCTTTTTAATGGAGAGATCATAATGATTGATAAAGATGATTTAAAACGTAGAATGAAAGGTTCCATTGATTTATTGAACAAAGAATTTTCAGGTCTTCGTTCTGGACGAGCATCGGTTAATTTGTTAGAACCTATTCGTGTTGATGTTTATGGTTCCATGGTTCCCATTGGACAAGTGGCAACGGTTAGCACACCAGAGCCAAGGTTACTGTCAGTGCAAGTATGGGATAAAAACCTTGCAAAAGCCGTTGAAAAAGCCATTAGAGAGTCTGGTTTGGGTTTGAATCCTATGGCAGAAGGCCAAGTCATCAGGGTTCCCATCCCCGATTTAACCGAGCAACGCCGTTCAGATCTCAGTAAAATGGCAGCAAAATACGCTGAAGATGCAAAAATTAGCATTAGAAATGTCCGACGTGATGCAATGGATTATTTGAAAAAGATGGAAAAAAACAAAGAACTTTCTGAAGATGATCATAAAAAAGAATCCCAAGAGGTTCAAAAAATCACAGATCAAATGATTGATGAGATTGATCGAATGTTGCAATCTAAGCAAAAGGATATCATGCACGTTTAACATTTAATGCATATTATTTGTAATTGGAAAGCACATGGATCCATTGAGTCCATCGAGTATTTTGCATCCCAAATTGAGGCAACACCTGGTTTTGAAAAAATCATTTTGTGTCCACCGTTTCCTTATATACCTTGTCTTAAAGGGATCACAAAAGGGGCCCAAGACGTCAGTTTTTATCAACCAGGATCCTATACGGGAGAAGTCACTGCGTCAATGTTAAAAGACATTGGCGTTCAATATGTTTTAATTGGCCACAGCGAAAGACGACGTTATCACCAAGAAATTGATGAGGTGATTGTTCAAAAAGCACAACATGTTATTGACCAAGGTATGACTGCGATTATTTGCGTGGGAGAACAGAATCCAGATTCTTCCATAGATATTAAAAAACTGATAAAGCCTTATGAGCATCTTAAAAAAGTATGGATTGCTTATGAACCAGAATGGGCAATCGGAACTCAACATACGCCAACTGTTTCCCATATTGATCATGTTGTATCTACTATCAAGTCCGAGATGGGTACTGTTGTCTTATATGGAGGGTCAGTGAACGATACCAATATTGATACCCTCATGAATGCCCACACTATTGATGGTTTTTTAATCGGAAAAGCCAGCCTTGATCCAATTATGATCAAAAAAATTCTCAAGAAAGTTCATGCTTAGCGTTTCTCTTAAGAAAGATAGTCAAATTTTGAATTGAGATTGTGTCAGTTTCGTCTTTTTTTTTAATTTTTCAATATTCACACGAATACCAATATAATCATTAATCTAATTCCTTTGATATAGAAATATTTGCAACCAATGGCACACGTAAATTGATAACATTTTCCATAATCGATTTTAGATGATCCGTAATCCACATCTCGTCCTGGGGGACTTCAAAAATTAATTCGTCGTGAATTTGCAGTAACATCTTGGCGTCTACATGATGTTTTTTTAAAAATTCATTAACCTGAATCATGGCCAATTTGATGATGTCAGCCGCGCTGCCTTGTAAAGGTGCATTCACGGCTTGTCTTTGGGAAAACTGCGATAACTGATGATTTTTATCCAAAATATATGGTGTATGGCACCTTCTGTGCAAGATTGTCTCAACATATCCATGAGATTTTGCAAATAAAATGTGTTGATCAATGTAATGTTGAATGCCTGGGTATTGTAATAAATAGTGATCAATCATCTGTTTTGCTTCTTGAGTTGTGATTCCCAATTGTCTTGATAAACCATAGGGGCTGATCCCATAAAGAATGCCAAAATTAATGGTTTTAGCAAATCGACGTTGCTCTGGTGTAACGTCTTGTATGGGGCATTTAAAAATGTCACTGGCGCATTTTTGATGAATATCAATTCCTTCGGAAAATGCCTGTTCAAGGTTTGGAATGGAGACCATGTGAGTCAATAACCTAAGCTCAATTTGTGAATAATCAAGAGATACCAGCATACATCCATTTTTTGCTTCAAAACACCGCCGGATACGTCGTCCCATATCAGATTTAATGGGGATATTTTGAAGGTTGGGATCTGATGACGATAACCGGCCAGTTACGGTTCCTGTCATTGAAAAATTTGTATGAACGCGTTTTGTAACCAGAGATGTTTTTTTTAATAAACCATCAATGTAAGTCGTTTTTAATTTAAATAATTCGCGCCATTTTAAAATTATATCAACCAGTGGATGAGGTTGGTAGGCTTCTAAGGATAATGAATCCGTTTTATAGGCACCTGTTTTTGTTTTTTTGCCTTGTCCAATACCCATTTTTTCAAATAAAATATGGCCTAATTGTTTGGGGGATGACAACAAAAAGACTTCCCCACATTGGTGATAAATATCACTTTCAATACGACCCAGTTCATCTTCAAAATCACGTTTTAATGTTTTTAAATTCATATGATTGATATAAATACCTTCTTGTTCCATTTTCATGATAATTGGTATCAAAGGTCGTTCTACTTTTTGGTACAAATCATTTAAATCTTTTGTGAATTCTTGTTGAAAAATTGTAAAAAGTTTTAATGATATACTGGCATTTTCACATGCATATAATGCCGCATCTTCCAATGTTAATTCTGAAAATGATCGGCCTTTTGTAAGCTTTTTTATATTTTGTGTATGGTAGCCCAAATATTTAAGAGCCAATTCATCATTCTCATGACCGTGTAATCCAGCATGCAGCATGTAGGAGACAATCATGACGTCTTCAAATCCATCAAATGTATGGATATCTTTTTTTAAAATAGTCAATCCATTCTTAAGGTTGTGAGTAATTTTTACAATTTTTGAATTATTCAACAGATCAAGAATAGAGATTAAAAGATCAGGACAACGAATAATAGGGACATAGATAGATATTATTTTGTCATCATCCAATGTTGATAGCGATACGCCAACAATATGATCATCAAGGGGGTGTAGTGATGCTGTTTGACATTGAAATGAACATCGACCACATGAAATGATTTTTTCAATAAATTCCTGAAGACTATCTAAAGACGTCACTGCTTCGTGAGAAAAAAATTGATGATGATTGATGGGTGTTTCTTGAACAAGTTTTTTAAATCCCATTTCTTTTAAAAAAATTTGTAGTTTTTGTAAATTGGGTTTGAAGATTGGCAGATCTTTGATGGGAATGGGCAGTTCAATATCACGTTTCAGCGTTGCTAATTCATAGGATAAATAAGCATTATCCTTTTGGGATTCAATTAATTCACGTAGCCGTTTTTGTGTAATATTATTGGTATTGTTCATTAATTGGTCAAAGGATTGAAAAGTCGTCATTAATTGGCTGGCGCCTTTAATTCCTATGCCCTTGACACCTGGAATATGATCGCTGGAATCCCCTAATAACGCTTGAACCCCCGTCATTTGATGGGGTAGAACACCAAATTTTGTCAAGACGTCCTCTTGGGTAATGGTTTTATTTTTAATGGGATCGTACAAAGATATTTTTGAATTCATCAACTGCATCAAATCTTTGTCCGATGATACGATCATTGCTTCCATATCATATTGTTGTGATTGATCAGCGTAACTGGCAATTAAATCATCTGCTTCTACCCCTTCTTGTTGGATAACCGTTAATTCAATCTGGTGACATAGTTTTTGGCACAAAGAAAATTGTGGTTTTAAATCATCGGGGGGTGACAGCCGATTGGATTTGTAATCAGGAAAAAGGTGGTGTCTAAAGGTTGGCATTCCTGAATCAAAAAACATAATGACATGGTGTTCTTTTAACATATCCAACATCTTTAATAACATATGGGTCATGCCATAGACAGCCCCAACGGGCACGCCATCACTGGAGCGGGTTAATGGGGGAAGGGCGTAAAAAGCCCTAAAAATAAAACCGCTACCATCAATAAGGATTAAAGACATATATTTTGATAATTTATGTTTTATTTAATGTACTCTAAAAAAGACCCCGTGGAAAATAAAGGCTCAAAATCGAGTGCGATTAAAAGTGGGGGAGAAATTTTTTTTAATTATATTATTTTTTAAATTATAAATCAATTTTTATTTTTTTTAGAAAATTAACTATTTATTCATACTTTATTAACTATTTGTTAACTTTTTTATGATATTCATCCATCCCAAACCCCCACCCTCCCTACTGGGGGTCATGTGTTTCAGCGAATGTGATTGACTGTAATCATAGAAGCTTTTAATCAAAATCGGTAAGAACATCATCTATAGAGACTGCATTTTCATGTGATTTCTGTAAACGTGTATCTTTTTTTCTTTGTTGTAAGTAATTTAAAAAATATCCTGCTACAGGTGCGGCTCCTCGCCCGCCTGTTGCAATTTTAGAAAGTTTTTGATTGTGATCATTTCCCGCCCATACACCAATTGCCAAAGAGGTATCATAAGGTGAGTCCTGGTACCCGACAAACCATATGTCTTTATCACCATTTGATCCAGTTTTTCCAGCCACATCCGATGATATATTGGCAGCGCGCCCTGAGCCGCGTTCCACGCAAGATCGCAGTAGTTGTCTCATTTTTTGCAACCCATCATCACCAATCACACGTGTAATGGAGGGGGATTTGTGATTATAGAGAATTTTCCCTTTTTTATTTCGAATTTCCAAAATTCCATAGTTCCAAACAGCGTACCCTTTGTTAATAAAAGTTGCCATACTGGAAACGAGATCCAATAATGTCACCTCAATACTTCCCAAAGCAATACTAATATGCTCATCTAAACGTTGAGTGATACCCATTTTTTTTGCCATAGAAATCACACGTCTAGGGCTTAGGGCTTCTGTTAATCGAATAGACACGCTATTAATGGATTTTAAAAAAGCTGTTTCAATCGTTACAGAACCAGTTTCTTTCCATTTGTAATTGCTAGGATGCCAATTTCCTTTGTGAAACGGAGAGCTATCAACCATATCTTGAAGATCCATCCCACAATCCATTGCCGCAGCATACACAAATATTTTAAAAGCAGAACCTGGCTGACGTTTCGCTTGGGTAGCTCTATTATATTGACTTTTTTTATAATTACGTCCACCCACCATGGCTTTAACAGCGCCATCATGGGTCATGGCAACAAAAGCCATTTCTTCAACCTTTAACCTTTGGCTAAATTCCTTTAAGCCTTGTTCACAGGCTTCTTCTGCGCATTTTTGCATAAATGGATCCAATGTGACGACAACCACAAGATCCTGGTCAATATGGACATAATTTGGGATATCTTCAACAATCCAATCACAAAAAAAGCGTGCCCCTGCATAGCGGTCGTAATTTTTCTCATAGGTTTCAAATTGACAGATGCCTTCATTTAAATATTTTTTTGAATCCTTTAAAAAACCAGCATCCTCCATTAATTCAAGGGCAACTTTAGCACGATTTTTAGCTTCTTTGGGATGTGCTGATGGGCTGTATTTAGATGGAGCTTTTAATAAACCTGCAATGACCGCAGCTTCAAAAACGGTTAAATATCTGGCGCTTTTATTAAAATATTTTTGAGAAGCAGCTTCAATACCATAGGTGCCCGCTCCTAAATAGACTCGATTTAAATACAATGTAAAGATATCATCTTTTTTAAAATGCCATTCCAACCATAATGCTAACAATAATTCTTGAATTTTTCTTTTGTAAGAACGATCATGAACAGAGATGATACCTTGGGAGATAAGAAAATTTTTTGCCAATTGCTGGGTAATTGTTGACCCTCCTTGCACAACGCGTTTAGCTTTATAATTATGATAAGCGGCTCTGATCAACCCGATGACGTCTAATCCAAAATGTGAATAAAAACGACGATCTTCGACCGCCATAATCGCTTGGGGCACATAATTGGGCAAATCTTTAACGTATACAATCCCATCAAAGTAATCACCGTAAGTTGCAATAATCTCACCATTTTGTGTTTGTATAGTAATGCTAGGGTTTCTGATATGGGCATTGAAGTTATTTAAATCCGGCAATCCTTGAGAAAACCATATAACGCCAAGCCCTACAGCAATGCCAATCCATATAAAAAATACACATACGGTTCTTAAAAATTTTTTCAAAAAAGAACTTTTTTGAATGGGTCGACGTTTTGAAGACGACGCAGTTTTTTTTTTCATAGAAAAAAAAATTCACTTTCTAATTTATTTTAAACGATTTATTTCAATAATTTCTGATAATTATGGATTTTTATCCATCTATGCTGAAAATCCAGATGTAGGAGACTTTTTCCAGAACCTTATGAGTTAAAATTCGACTATTTCTTACTCCAGGTTCATCACAATGTTATAATAATAAAAATATTCTCATTGATACAGATAAATTGATTTTTATTTTAGACAACTACGATTCTTTTTCTTACAATTTATTCAGGTATGTTAAAGAGCTCAATCAAGACGTATGGGTTGCTCGAAACGATTCAATTTGTATTGAGGATATTGAAAAAAAAAATCCTCTTAAAATTATTATATCACCGGGTCCTTGTTCCCCTAAAGAAGCAGGATTATCTAACGATGTTATTCGTTATTTTCAAAATAAAAAACCAATTCTAGGAGTATGTTTGGGGCATCAATGTATTGCACATGTCTTTGGAGGAGATATCAAAAAAGCAAAAAGACCTGTTCATGGTAAAGTTGACACTGTTGTTCACCACAACAATGGAATATTTAAAAATTTGCCGTCTCCGTTACCAGTTATGCGTTACCACTCGTTGATTGCGGATCATTTGCCAAATGAACTCATTGTGACGGCCACTTCAAAAACGTCTGGTGAAATTATGGCCATTCAACATAAAAATCTTCCAATTTTTGGTGTTCAATTTCATCCGGAATCTATTCTCAGTGAAAAAGGATATGATCTACTTCAAAATTTTTTAAATATTTAAAATCACACTACTCCTCACTTTTTAAAAGGTCTTGAGCAGCC
>JALRGP010000028.1 GCA_023259685.1 Alphaproteobacteria bacterium
TTGTTTCTCAGTGAGATCGTGAACAGGGCCCCTCTGGCACCCACACAAAAATAAAAAAAGGCATAAAAATTTTTTCATGATTGTCTCATTTTTTCATCTATTTTCATTTGATACTTGTCCTGCAATAACAGGTATGTTTTTTGAAAAACTGGAAGATAGTTCTGAATGTGTTTAAAAATAATTTTTGCCTTTTTTTCATCGTAAGCATGGGACGTATTGTTGCGGTCATCGAGCATAGAAAGCCATAGGTTCTCATCATGAATTAATTCATATTGATAGGCTTTATTCAGCACATCTCGTGGTGTTGTGGATTCAACCTTTTCATAGGACAAAAGTTTTTTAAGGACCTTCCAAAATAATTCAATTGTGAATTCAAATCGTTGAATGGCAGCGTCCACCATGTAATCAACCGTTTGTAATTGAGGATGATGCAACACGTCATTTAAACGCTGAATTGCCCGGCCAAGTGCATAGAAAGAATCATACCAAGGCTTTTTTTTAACGTAGATCACCTGCTTATCTTGAAGGATATTTTGATAAAGATCTGGGCTGAGCAGATTCTTATCAAAGCGGATGCAATCAATTTTAAGGAGGGTGTCACTATTGTGGGTGACGTCACACACCTTTAACCAATCATCATCTGTGGCGTTTGGACACACAATGGCGATATCAATATCCGATCTTTCATGGTGACTTTGACGAGACCGTGAGCCAAATAACCAAATTTCATCCACAAAATTGAGATTTTGAATTTTTTTGATAAATTCGTATTGTGTAACATTTTGGGTCATTTTTTCCTCCAGTAAAAATCTTCATTTCTAATAGGTATTTGTTGTGACAATGCCGACACATCTAAGACTGAACTGAATAAAACCAAGCTAATAGCGTCTGAAAAAATAACATTTTTCATTAACCTTTCATTTTTTTTTAATGATCCCAATAAGCCTGCTCGATGGCATCGTGGTTAAAGGGGTGTTCTTTCATAAATTCATTCTATCACTCACCACAAACCGAAACAAAAAGAAAAATATTTGAGAAAATCATTGGATCTAATTCCAGAGTATTTTTATGTTTCTCCATGACTTTTATTCAAAATTTTATTGATTAAATATTTTCTTGAAAATTTATTCATTGGCTCAGAATAAAATATTGCAACCATATATGTAACCAATGAACAAAAGATTACCAAAATAATAAACAATCCCAAGATGTAAAAACCGAAAAGACTTTTGGGCGCAACAACGTGTTGTATTAACCCAAGAATAATTATGCACTAAAAGCTTTGACAACGTGAACATTGATCTCCATCATTAAGGGCCTCATATTTCCAACAACGGGGACATTTTTGAAGGTTACTTATGGAAACACATATCTCTTCATCTCCTTGAGCAATAGAAATATCCGACACCATTAGAAATGACTTTAAATCATAAGACAATAAATGTTGATCAAAATTGGGAATTTTTAGATCTATAACGGCCTGGAGAGATGATGTGATGATTTTATCGACACGTTTTTTTTCAATGGCCGTATTGACCAGTGATCGAATATAAAACAAATCCTCAAAATCTTTGGCAAGATCATCATTTTTTTTTATAAATTTATTCAGTGGGTGAGACAAAAATGCCTTATCAAAGTCGAATAAAAAGACACTGGCGACGTCAATATCAGGCATGACATCCTTTTTAAGAGTTTGAAAAACTTCTTCGCATGTAAAGCTTAAAACAGGGGACCAATATTTTAGTAATGCCAATAATAATAGATAAAAGGTATTCCTAGCTCCTTGGCGATCCACAGACGTATCGGCGTCGCAGTACAGGCTGTCTTTTCGAATATCAAAATAAAATGCAGATAAAGTAGCATTACAAAAATGATGAAGTTTTTGATAAAAATTTAAAAAGTCATAACTTTCCATCATAGCGTCATGATTTTGAGAAATACCATGAATATGATGACAGATAAATTGTTCATAAGGGTGTAAATCAGACACATGCCTTTGGGTAATTGTGTATCCATTAAGAGCCCCTAATAAGTAACGGAATGTATTTCGAATACGACGATAAACATCCTCCACATGGGTCATAATGATTTTTCCAATTCGTACGTCTTCTTGATAATCTGATAATACGGTCCAAAGGCGTAGCAAATCCGCCGGGTAATCATGGGGCGCCACCACATTACCTAATGATTTGGACATTTTTTGACCCTTTTCATCTAACAAAAATCCGTGAGTGAGCACGGCTTTGTAGGGGGCGTATCCTGTGGTAGCACAACCGTGGATGAGACTTGATTGGAACCAACCACGGTGCTGGTCGGATCCTTCTAAATACAGATCAGCTGGCCCTTCTGGCAATCCAAAATCTCCGCTATTTAATACAAAATCATGGGTAGAGGCGCTGTCAAACCACACATCAACAATGTCTTCCACTTTTTCGTATAAAGAGGCGTCATAATGATTATTTAAAAAATCGGATACGGGGCGAGTAAACCATGCCTCCACGCCTTCTTGTTGAATAATACGCAATATATTTTCTTGGACTTTTTGATCTTTTAAGGGTTCTTTTGTATGTTGATTTATAATGATAGGCAACGGAACCCCCCATGTTCGCTGACGTGACAAACACCAATCAGGACGATTTGTAACCATAGATGTAATGCGATTTTCTCCTGATTTTGGAATCCAATGAACATGTTTGATTGCTTCTAAAGCAGTACTCCGAACTGTATCAATATTCAAAAACCATTGAGATGTGCATAAGTAGATCAGTGGCTTTTTTGACCGCCAAGAATGGGGGTAACTATGGGTTAATTTTGAATGGGAAATGAGTAATCCTAAGCCTTGTAATATATCAATAATTTTGGGATTCACTTTATAAACGTGTTCCCCTTTAAATAACGGAATATGATCTGCGTAGGTTCCATTTCCTAAAATGGTCACCGGCACCTCAAGACCGTAACGTTTTCCCAGTTCAAAGTCTTCAACGCCGTGGGTTGGGGCCGTATGGACAAGACCCGTTCCGGTATCAGCACTCACGTGATCTCCGGGCAAAAGTGGTACATCAAAATCATACCCCATGCCGTGGAAGGGATGATGACAGACAACTCCTTCTAAATGATCGCCTGAAAAGGTTTTAATACATGTTCCTTCCAGGTTTGGAATTTGGTCAAATAAATCTTTGGCGACAATCACCTGTCCGTGATTTGTATCGTATAGACCGTAGGTGATATCTGGATGATAGGCAATGGCACGATTCCCCGGCAAACTCCAAGGGGTTGTGGTCCAAATAATGGCTTTTGCACCTTTAAAAGGACCACTTATAATGGGAAATCCGACAAAAATCGCATCACTGATATGGTTTTGATATTCGACCTCTGCCTCGGCGAGGGCAGTTTGTTCCACAACCGACCAAAAAACCGGTTTTTGCCCCCGGTAAATGAGTCCTTTCATTAATAAATCACTAAGATTTTTCATAATAGATGCCTCGGATTTTTGATCCATTGTGGAGTAATGATGGTTATCAAATAAAATACCTAAGTCTTCAAAACCTTTTTTTTGAACACCAACCCAATGGGATGCAAATTCACGACAAGCTTTGATAAAATCAACCTTCGATAAAGTGTCTTTTTGAATACCTTTTTTTTTAAAGTCCTCTTCGACTTTGACTTCAATGGGAAGACCGTGGCAATCCCATCCGGCTACAAGAGGCGCATGATATCCTTGAAGACGTTTATTCTTCACAATCACGTCTTTTAAAATAAAATTAAACGCATGGCCTGAATGGATTGCGCCATTGGCATAAGGTGGCCCCACATGGAGAATAAAATTTTTTGCTGCCTTGGGGTGTTGTGCGTTTTGATACACCTGATGATCTTTCCAAAATTGAATTAACTCCTTTTCTTTATCTTTTAAATTGGCACGCATAGCAAACGATGTTTGCGGCAAAAATACAGGTGTCATTATTGGTTATATTTTTCATTTTATATATTTTAACATAAAACGATACCTGTTTATGTGGATATTGCGAAAATAGGTTGCAACACATAAGCCTGATAGACGTCCATATATTAAAAACAGGTTGAGAAAAATACGACCATATGTTAAACATCCATTGATTGATTCTAGAACTTTTAGGAATTTCTATATCTTGAACAACTGTAGAAGAAAGAATTTGGGAAGGCATGTCTTGTTTCATTTGGTGAATGATCCTTGGTTCTAAGCCTATAAAACGTATGTTATGTTTCCACGGTTGATTATAAAAATAATCATACGGCAAAGATATTGGAAAAAAATCGTAACTACCCAGGTTAATGGATTAAAAAAACAATAAATTTAAAATAATCTGTTAGTATTTAAAAAAGTTGAGATCAATTTGACAAACTAAACGTGAGTGAGACCGATCAAGACAAAAAGATTGCTGAATTAGAAGAGACCGTAGTTCGTCTAGAAACTCTTCTAAAGTAATCGGAAGCTCTTTTAAAGAAAGCTCATGAAAGAATTGAGGGCCTGGAAAGAAGCTTAAATTTAAACAGCTCCAACAGTTCAAAGCCTCCATTACCGGACGCATTTCGTCAAAAACCATCTCAAACGTCTTTACGTCCCAAGAATAATGAAAGTTCTGGGGACAAACAAGGCACGCTGGTCATACATTAAACTTCTTGCAGAACCTTTTTATGATAGGGATATGCAAGGAAGCCCCGAAGCGTAGGACCGAAGTCTTACATGAAGTCAATGAGGATTCGTACGTCGTAGCAATGTAAATATTCTTATTAAAAAATGAGTTTGGAAAGAAATCCGATACCTATTTTTCTCATCGCCAATGACGTTTATTTTCAATTATCTCTGGGCAGATAAGCCAGGGTAGTTACAAAATTTTGCATTTTCATGCGTAGGTTCTGAGTTACAAGTTTTAAAAATTTAGATTTTTTTATTTTTTTTGTTATTATTTAAATAAAAAAACATTTAAAAATGCTTTTTTATTTATTATTTTGCGCAGTATTAATGAAAAATTATTTACAATGCGCACAGAATGATTTAGATGAGGAAGAAAAAATGTCATCTCCAAAAACGCCTACTATCATGCCGTCAGAATTTCGAAAATTCTCCAATTTAAGAGATTTTGACAATACGGACAAGTCTCATAAAACAATAAAATCAAGACCACGCAAACTTGCATTTGATGAAAATGAGGACAAAACGCCGAAACAACAAACCTCTATACGTATTCAATCAAAAGCCATTAAAAAGGAAAAACATCATAAATAGAGATTTTTTCATCCTATCCCCCAAACGTTCTTTTTCTATTTGAAAATTCACTTAGTGCAAAGTCAAAATCTGACCTTCTAAAATCTGGCCACAAAACGTCCGTGAACACCAACTCGCTGTAAGCAAGTTGCCATAACAAAAAATTACTCAGACGTTTCTCTCCAGATGTTCGAATCAACAAATCAACTGGAGGAGTCCCTTTTGTGTCTAAGTATTGATTAAAAAGTTCGTTGGTAATGGCAGATGGCTCAAATACCCCGCCTTGAACATCAGTCGCAATCATGCGTGTCGCTCGGATAATTTCATCATGGGAACCGTAATTAATAGCCTTTAAAACATGAATGCCATGACAGTGTTTTGTCGCATTTTCAACGTCTATCATTAATTTTTGAATATCAGGATGTAAAGGGGAGCGATCACCAATAAATGTGACTTTCACATTTTCTTTGACCAATTTGTCTTTTTTAGATTTTAAGAAAAATGCCAGTAATTTAAAGTAATCAGAGACCCAAGATGGGATACGTTTCCAATTTTCGGTTGAAAATGCATAAAACGTGAGGTGTGACACCCCAATGTCACGAGCATATTCCGTAATATCTTCCACAACTTCAGCACCTTTTCGGTGACCTTCAATGGAGCTGAGCCCTTTATTTTGAGCCCAACGGCCATTTCCATCCAAAATAATTGCAATATGTTTAGGAATCATAATATCAAGAGTTCATCGTATTAAAAAAATCATTATTTGTTTTAGTATCCTTTAGCTTATCGAGTAAAAATTCCATCGCTTCAATGGTTCCCATACCACTCAAGATACGCCTTAAAATCCAGACTTTCGACAAAATATTACGGTCAACCAATAATTCTTCTTTTCGAGTTCCAGATTTGTTAATGTCAATGGCTGGGAAAGTTCTTTTGTCAGATAATTTTCTATCCATGACAATTTCGGCGTTACCAGTTCCTTTAAATTCTTCAAAAATAACTTCGTCCATGCGCGATCCGGTTTCAATGAGGGCGGTTCCAATAATGGTAAGAGACCCTCCCTCCTCGATGTTTCTTGCTGCACCAAAAAATCGTTTTGGTTTTTGTAAAGCGTTAGCATCCACACCACCCGTTAAAATTTTTCCCGATGATGGTAGTACCGTGTTATAAGCTCTGGCTAAACGGGTAATGGAATCTAACAATATGACGACGTCTTTTTTTTGTTCTACTAAACGCTTTGCTTTTTCAATGACCATTTCTGCAATTTGAACATGGCGAACGGCAGGTTCATCAAATGTGGAACTGATCACCTCTCCTTTAACGGATCTGCTCATATCTGTATGTTCTTCAGGTCGTTCATCAATTTGAAGGACAATCAGATGAACATCTGGATAGTTAGTGGTGATAGAATGGGCGATGCTTTGCAGCATAACTGTTTTACCAGTTCTTGGTGGTGCCACCAACAAGGCACGCTGACCAAATCCAATGGGAACTACCAAATCAATCACACGTTGGCTATAATCTTTTCGTGACTGTTCTTGTTCTATTTCAAGGCGCAGACGTCGGTTGGGATATAAAGGGGTCAGATTTTCAAAATGAATACGATGTTTTGTGTGTGCAGGATTCTCACCATTGATCGTGTCTAACTTTAATAAAGAAAAATAGCGCTCACCATCTCTGGGAGCTCTGATTTGACCAAATACAGTATCACCTGTTTTTAAACTGTATTTTTTAATCTGAAGTGGGCTGACATAGACGTCGTCTGGCCCTGCCAGATAATTTGATTCTGTATATCTTAAAAATCCAAATCCGTCTTGTAAAATTTCAATAACACCGCTACCAAAAATGGGCTGGCCATTGTCTGCAGATTTTTTTAAAATTGCAAAGATCAGATCTTGCTTGCGAAGGACGCTTGCGCCTTCAATCCCCATATTTTCAGCAAGCTTTAACAGGAGAGCTGGAGATGTTTTTTTGAGTTCTTGTAAATGCATTTGAGCCTTCATCATGGGATGGCATCCCTATGTGAGTATTGGAGCACAAATACTCATTAGGAGCAAATATTGTACGGTGCGATGATAAAATTGCTAAAAGGCGTAAGGTTTTCATACTTATAACAGTGAATAATTATTTTTTTTAAAAAGATCATTTGATTAACTATTTATTAACTATTTTATTGATGTAATAATAATGTAAGAAACTTAAATGGATTCCTTAACCATGTTAAATAGAACTCAATCCAAAATTTTCGCATTATTGAGTATGATCAGTTTTTTTGCAACGTCCGTTGCTTATTCAGTAGAAGAAGCTACTGAAGAAGTGATTGCAGAAACCTCTGCTGAAGGTGGCCTAGTTGAAGAACAAGCAGGAGTAGTGCCTGAAGAAGCAGCAGCATCTGAAGAGGCCGCTGAAGAAAATGTAAAAAAAACCAAAAAAAAGAAAAAGTCCAAAAAAGCAAAGAAAGGAAAGAAAGGCAAAAAAGGAAAGAAAAAAAAAAGATAAGAAACGATAAAAATCACTATTTATGAAGGTATCTGCGGTTGCCTTCATAAATATTAGGTCTCTTTCACAATATTATAGTCTAATATCGATTATAAAATTTGATGAGTATGCAAAAAAGACATGACTTTTTGAAAAATTTGCTCTGTTTTTTTCAGTCCCATCGCGTGCTGTGCTCCTTCAATGTGTTCAAAAAAAATATGATAATATTCATTTTTATGCTCGTGAATAACGATATTTGGAACAATAGGATCATCCATCGAAGATAACAAAAGAGTTGGAATTTTTGGTGGAACCACATCCTTTTTCAATACATCCAAATCTTTGGACATTGTATTCAAGTTGCATGATTGAGGGATGGGCATGATGTCATCTACACCACATCGTTGATAAAAATTTTCCAAAGTTTTAATTGGATTTTGAATAAAAATTTTTTTAAACGCATGAAATTCTTTTAATCTTTTTTCTGTTGTTACAGTGGAGTACCCTAAAAAATTAAAAAAACCATTGAAGCCAATTAAGGCATTAAAATGATTCTCCATCATGCACAATTTTAAAAACCCCAAAGAATGGCCGATTCCAATTGTCAGGTCATCTTTAAACAGAGGTTGGCATGGTGTATTAATATGTCCTAAATCCATTAATGAATAAGAATGCTTAGATAAATAAGGAATAAAATGATCCCAAAAATGATGATCAAATCCAAACCCGTGACACAAAATTATATGCATGACGAGATAATTTTCTTTAAAGTGTAAACAAATTTATCTATATCTTTGTCTTGATGGGAGACATTAAGAGCGACCCTAAGACGCGCCGATCCGGAAGGAACGGTGGGAGGGCGAACACATGAGACAATCATCTCATGATCTAACAAGGCATCTTTTATCTTGATACACAGATGTTCTTCTTTTAAAATAATTGGAATAATATGGGTGCAAGATGTTCCAGCATCAAAACCATTATCCAAAAGCATCCGTCTCATATATGCCCCAATATTTTGTAATTTTTGACGCTCTAGGCATAGATTTTTAATATGTTGCCAACTGCGATCGGCAGCCCCCACAACAAAAGGGGATGGCGCTGTTGAATAGATAAATCCGGAAGCTCTATTTAGGATAAAATTTTTAAGAAGATTACAGCATGCAATGTAGCCTCCACTAACTCCAATGGCCTTGCTAAAGGTTCCCATGATCAGATGAGGGATATCTTTAAGATCAATAGTCGTTGATAAACCATACCCATGAGGACCAAATACACCGGTTCCATGGGCTTCGTCCAAATATAAAAAAGCATGATGTTGATGTGCTAATTCCACAATCTTTTGCAAAGGAGCAAGGTCACCATCCATTCCAAAAACCGTTTCAGTTACAATGAATTTGGGACGTGGATCAGATGTGTATTCTTCCAACAATGATGACAAATGATCAACCGAGTTATGATGGTAACGAAGTAAACGGGATTGTGTTAAAAAAATGGCCTGATATAAACTGGAGTGGTTGAGTTTGTCAAAAAAAACCAAAGGTTGAGATTTTAAAACTTGATGATCTAATAAAGAAGATAAAACTGATATGTTCGCTTGAAATCCTGAGTTAAAAATTAAAGCGGACTCGCAATTCTTATCCCGTGCAATTCTTTGCTCAAATTCTTCAAATAATGGAATGTTACCAGAAAGTAAACGTGAGCCCGTAGCACCACATCCGTATAATGCTCCTGCTTCTTTTGCACTATTTAAAAGGATTGGATTTTGGCTTAAGCATAAATAATCATTGGTAGAAAAATCTAAAAAATTAAGAGGTAGATTGGCAGAGTGTAAAGTACGAAGACGTCCACGTGCCGCCACTGCCTTCAGATGATCGTCATAAAAATGATACATGGTTGACTAAAGATGATGAAAAAAAAGATCATATGTGCCTAGATTTTCACCTATTGTCCATGGTATTGTCATCAAAAATCAGCCCCTAGCTTTCAAAGAGATCGTAATAGTGGCGGAGGTTGGTTCACTGTAACCTAACCAACTCCAAACTGGGGTGGTATAGTCATGTTTTTAATCTCTGAAGCGATTCTAGATGCGTACCTAGAGAGTGTCAAATGAACCATTTTGGATTCTCTGTAAAAGATTAGCGTGTCCATAAAATCTCTATTTTCGTGATTTCAAGTACATGCCATAACCTATTTGTGATAAATTTCGTCAGTTTCTTCATATACAAAAGCACTCGACATCCTATCGCACTCTTGTTTTGATAAACCAAACTTTGCTGCCACCTGACGCCATTGTTTTACACTGCATACCACTTCTTTAATGATAAGCAATGCCTCCTCCTTCTTTAAGCGAAATTCTTTAGCAACACGCATAGCTGTCTCTAATGAGGCAGTATTGTCAT
>JALRGP010000029.1 GCA_023259685.1 Alphaproteobacteria bacterium
AAACAGACATACGAACAACCTTGAAGAGAAGAATTGTACATGTATCCAAAACTAAACCTGGATCAGTTCATGATTTTAAGCTTCACAAGTCAGAAAAACCTTTGTCACAACATACAAATTTCTTATAAAAAATCAAAAAACAAACCACTTACTCAAGATCAAAAAGACTATAACCATCTATATTTAAAAAAAACATCCCATTTTAAAATATAGATGGTGCATGCTTGGATTATAAGTCAATTCATAAAGGGTTGCTGATTGCTCTTGATTCTTTTGAGCAGAAGCGTAGAAAAAATTGTATTCAACGCCAACAAAACTTTTTTGACCGAATCGATATATTAATCCTGCCCCTATAATAGGTGTTTTAAAGGATAAATTTAAACTTTGATTCGGCACGTTTGTAGAAAATTGACTCTTGAGATAATCCAATGAAATTTTATAAGTCCCATACCCAGCCTTCAGATAAAGGACACTTGATTGATTCAAAAGCATGCCAAGTACAATGCATCCACCAAAATGCATCGATGGTTTTGTACTGTATTCGTACAACAGAGTATTCTTTTTATCACGCATTTTGTTTTTGTTTTGACCAAAAATTTTTCCAATGTGTAAATCAATACCGATGATTTTACGTCCACTAGTAACGTAGTTGTATCCCACAAAACCCGATAACGCCATGGCAAAACTTTTTTCAGACGCAGATCCAGGTTCATCATCTCCAGTCTGTTTTATAAATTTATGAACATTTGATATCATGCATCCCCCAACATTTAACCCTGCATTAAATCCTTTAAAATTTTGAGAAAATGATGAATAAATGGAACAAGATAATAATGTGATTTTAATTAAATTCATGTTAAAAAGAATGTAATTTTTCTTAAAATTACCACAATTATTTAAAAAATGACAAATAGTATGGAAATTTTTTGCCTCTCAAAATATATCTTATCTATAGGTGCAACAATAAAAATTGCTGCACCTATTCAATTATAAACTAGAGCAATAGCGTTCTGCCTCAAGGGCAGCCATGCATCCTTGCCCTGCTGCCGTGATAGCTTGGCGGAAAATTTTATCTTGCACGTCTCCGGCGGCAAAAATTCCCGGAACAGATGTGTGTGTGGATCCTGGGATTGTTTTAATGTACCCTTCATCATCTAAGTCCAAAATTCCTTTAAACAAGGAACTTTGTGGCGTATGCCCAATGGCAACAAAGGCTCCAGAGACATCTAAAAATGTCCTTTCTTGTGTTTTAATATTTAAAATGTTTAAACCTTTCAATTTTTTCATTTGATCATGGCTGACCATTTCTTCCACAACACTATCCCATATGACAGAGATATTTGGATTTTTCGATAATCTGTCTTGTAAAATTTTCTCTGCACGCAAAGTATTTTTTCGGTGGATTAATGTGACGTGGGGTGTGTGGTTGGTTAAATACAGTGCCTCTTCAACGGCACTATTACCACCACCAATCACGGCAACTTTTTGTCCTTTGAAAAAAAAACCATCGCATGTTGCGCATGCAGAAACACCGAACCCTCTTAAATGTTCTTCTCCCTTAACATTCAACCATTTTGCTTGCGCACCAGTCGATATAATGATACTTTTTGCGTGGTAGGTTTTACCTTCATGAGATGTCACTGAAAAAGGGGAGGCTGAAAAGTCTACGTTGGTGATTTGTTCATACAATAACTCCGTACCAACATGGGAGGCTTGTTCTTGCATCATGATCATTAAATCGGGACCTTGCACCCCTTTAGGGAAGCCCGGAAAATTCTCAACATCCGTTGTAATCATCAATTGTCCACCTGGTTGAAGCCCCATAAATTGCAAAGGTTTTAAATTTGCGCGTGCTGCATAAATTGCAGCCGTTAGACCTGCTGGTCCACCACCAATAATAATAATGTTTCTAATATCTGCCATAGAGATCTTTTATACCCAAGAGTATTTTTAAATATTTTGTATGAATATAATCAGAAGAGCAATTCGTTGTCTTTTTTCACAGCAGTCAGAAATTTTCATTTTCAAACAGAAAGCAGGGTATTTAAAGCCTTTACCTCTTTATTTTATTAGAAATTTTAACCAAAATGAAGACTGCTGATGTGGAATTTTTAACAATTTTCAGTATAGTTAATTTTTGATTTAATCTGCCAAAAATATCTGAGTTCTTTATCCAACGAAAAACCATACCGTATCATTGATTTTAATACGAACGCGTTTTTTTTGGCTGTGTAAATCTTTTGTATAATCAAGAATTTTTCGAACGTCACCGTGGGAGGCATCAATATCGTATATACCTTGATCATTTTTAACAATGGGTGTATTTTGAGGTGCCTGCACAAGAGGCGTCTGTTTGATAAAATCTTCGTATGGATACATTTGATTCACAATAAATCGACGGCGTTCGCTGTCTTCGGTTCTAAGCGTCACATTCACCACAAAAATACGCCCCTCTGCCAACGTGTTGTTGTAGGATTCAAATGCACCACCAAACAATGCCACATTAAACAACCCACTGGGATCCGACATTTGTAAAAATGCATACTTTTTACCAGTTTTCGTCAGCCCCTCTTTTTTAAACAGCATCATGCCCATCATTGTGAATTGCCCTGATGTCTCTTCTTCTGGAACCGATGATATGAATGATATTTTTAATGATTCCACCAAATGAGGATGTTGATCCAAAACGGCTTGAACCGGGTGGCTGGTTAAATAAAATCCAAATGTTTCTAGTTCTTTGTCCAATTGCTCATGAAAGGTCCAAGGCTTCACTGGTTTCATTTGAAAATCATCAATTTTATCACTTGAAAACAATGTTTTTTGCTTAGATGATTTTAATTTTTCACACATTTCATTGTAGGCATACAGATCATCAATATGGACAAATAATTGATGACGATTGGTTTCAAAAATGTCCAACGCACCCGCTAAAATCAAATGCTCCATTTGCCGTTTGTTTAAGGAACTGCGATCAAAACGTTGCACAAAATCCGTTAACGTATGAAAAGGTTGGCAGGATACAATGGTTTCAACTGCTTGACGTCCCACGTTTTTAATGGCGGCTAAACTGTAGCGAACACCGTGTCCTTCTATTAAAAAATCAACACCCGAATGGTTAATACACGGTGGGTACATGGGCACATTTAAATCCTTCATATCTTGATGGTAAATGGCCAATTTATCGGTATTATGCATATCGTACGTTAAGGTGGCTGCAAAAAATTCCTTCATATAATTGGCTTTCAAATAGGCTGTTTGATAGGATAACAATGCATAGGGAGATGCATGAGATTTATTAAATCCGTATCCTGCAAATTTTGCCATTTGTTCAAAAATTTGTTCTGACACCTGTTGATTAATTCCATTATCTACGGCACCTTTCACAAAGATATCCCTTTGATCATCCATTTCTGATTTAATTTTTTTGCCCATGGCGCGTCTCAGTAAATCCGCGGCCCCAAGGGTATAGCCCCCCAAACTTTGGGCAATATGCATGACTTGTTCTTGATAGACCATGACGCCGTAGGTTGCCTTTAAAATGGGTTCTAATTTCGGATGAAGATAACTAATCGTTTCATTACCATGTTTTCTGGCCAAATATTTGGGAATGTCATCCATGGGTCCCGGACGATATAGGGCTACCAATGCAATTAAATCTTCAAATCGATCCGGTTGCATTTTACGCAGAACATCGCGCATCCCCGCACTTTCAATTTGAAACACACCAGTAGTTTGAACATTACATAATAATTCAAAGGTCTTTGGATCTTCTAGTGAAACAGAGGTAATAGAAAAATTTGGTTGAGATAACCGAATGTATGATGATATTTTTTCAATGATACTGAGTGTTTTAAGTCCCAAAAAGTCAAATTTCACAAGACCCGCGAGTTCGGCGTATTTCATGCTGAATTGGGTGGCTGGAATATGAGATTTGTCGTCCAAATAAAGTGGTACCAATTCCAATAAAGGACGATCAGCAATGACCACACCGGCCGCATGGGTCGAGGCATGACGATACAACCCTTCCAATTTTTGTCCTAAATCCACAAGACGCTTGACGATATCGTCATTATTATAAACCGACGCAAAATCTGGTTCACTTTCCAAGGCTTTGTTCAGTGTTAAAGGGTTAGCCGGATTATTGGGAATCATTTTAGATAGACGGTCCACTTGGTTATACGGAATTTGCATCACACGCCCAACGTCTCGAAGCACCGCTCGTGCTTGTAATTTTCCAAAGGTAATAATGTGGGCAACCCGGTCTATGCCAAATCTTTCTTGAACATAAGCAATGACTTCATCACGGCGATCTTGGCAAAAGTCCACGTCAAAATCTGGCATAGACACGCGTTCAGGATTTAAAAAACGTTCAAAAATCAACCCAAAACAAATGGGATCCATATCGGTGATGGTCAACGCATAGGCAACTAAAGACCCCGCTCCCGATCCACGTCCAGGTCCCACCGGAATTCCTTTGGATTTTGCATATTTAATAAAGTCAGAGACGATTAAAAAATAACCATTAAAGCCCATTTGATGGATAATTGATAATTCATACGCAAGCCTGGCGTGGTATGTGTCATGTAATGATGGATCAATATTGTCTAAACGTTTCAATAAACCTACACGGGCTTGGTCTTCAAGTTCTTCTTTTTCAGAGCGCCCTTCTTGAGTTGGAAAGGACGGCAAAAGTGGAGCCCTGGTATAAGGCGCAAAGGCACAGCGTTTAGAAATGACATAGGTTTGTTCAATAGCCTCAGGAATATCGTCAAATAATAACGCCATTTCTTGTGAAGATTTAAAGTAATGCTCTTTTGTTTCATGGCGCCGGTCATCTTGGGAAATATAGGTTCCATCTGCGATACACAATAATGCATCATGGGCATCGTAATCATCAGATGTTTTAAAAAAACATGCATTGGTGGCCACAACTGCAATGTGTTCGTCAAAAGCCATGGTCATGAGTAGTTCTTCTATGCGGGATTCCTCAGGTAACCCATGTCTTTGTAATTCAATATAAAGACGGTCCTTAAAAACAGAATGAAAACGTTTTAGGATTGCATAAGCTTGGTCAATATGATGATTCATTAGATGTTTATGAATCATCCCCTTGGAGCCACCTGTTAATAAAATCAATCCTTCATTTTTGTTTAAAATATCCTCAACCGTCAAAAACCGTTTGTGTAAATGAACAGTAGATACTAAATTCATCAAGTGAATGTAGCCAGTTTCATTTTGGCACAAGGCAACAACTTGAGATGCATCAACAAGGGTAAGCGTTGCACCAATAATTGGTTGAATTTTTGATTTTGCGCAGGTTAATGAAAATTCCAATGCCCCAAACAAGTTATTTGTATCCGTTATGGCAACGGCATTCATAGCGTGTTGTTGGCATAACTTTGGAAAATCCGAGATATGAATGGCCCCTTCACTCAAAGAATATGCACTGTAATTACGTAAATGAATCAATTTTATCAAAAATACAACTCTGTTGATTGTCTATCGTAACATTTTTGAAAAAATTTTTTTTTTAGAAAAAATAATATTTTATTAACTATTTATTAACTATTGTTCTGTTCAACTAAGCATGTCAGAAACAAATATGAGTGAAAACATGAACCACTTAAAATCCAGATACCATTTATGGTTATCAGCAAGTTTTTTAAGCTGTGTGGCTGGGCGGGTTGAATCTGCCCAAATAATCGAACAAGTTCCCCCACCAGCCTTTGTACAACAAGAATTACCGGCAGCAACCATTGATGCTAATGGAGTGACTCGACCCCATCCATCTGTTTTAGCAGGTGCTCCTTTAACCCACAGTGATGATGCCCCGCCTGTAGCTCATGACCATGTTCATCCACATGTGTTTAATCACGTTGTTGATACGGCCCATAACCACATTGAAGGATTAGAAGAGAGCAAAGAGCAATTGGAACAAGAAAATGAAGAGTTTAAAGAAAAATTAGGTAAAATAGAAAAACTACTCAATAAACAAATTAAAAAAATTCATGAAAACGTGGAAGAAATTAAAGAGCATATCGAGCGTCTTGGTCATGAACAAGATCATAATGGTAAAGATCAGGATGATGAGGATGATGATGACGATGAGGATCATAAAAAATCCCGCCAACCATCTTTCCTTGGAGGTCTAGGTGAAAAATTATTAAATGCGGGTGAAAAAGCCGTTGAAAATAAATTAGAATCAGTTGACTAAAAATAAAGGGCTTTTAAAAAGCCCTTTATTATTTTTTAAATACTAACACCACATCATGCAATCATCGTTTGGGCAAATTACTCGCGATAAAGAGGGGCGTTTTCGCTTAGCAGAAAAAATTGGATCCTTTGATCCGTTAGAAGCCATTGAGAAAATGCGAGAGTATCGCCATGAGCAAGTTATCAAACCTATTGAGGATCAATGTGCCTTGTTCAAAGATCACGTGGCTGGTGATTTCAAAAAGTTACGACAATTATGTGAAGAATTTCAAAAAAAATGCCAAGGATTATCTAATGGAATGGCCTTTAACCCTTCCGTTAAGAATGTATTTAAAGAACGTTTTGCAAGACCTATCAGTGGTCCTGTGTCCGAATCGGTTATCATCGAATGTCAATCAATGGCAAAAATTACCCAGGCTGCTCACCATATAAGTATAAAGCGTTTGGCGTCTCATCATATTGTTTCATCCGTTCACCCGTGGTCTCATATTCAAAAACCGTTGGGGGAATTAATTGATCAATTCCAAGATGAGAAAGAACTCACTATATCATTAAACGCAGAGCCATTCAAAACCTATGTGATCAAGCCCTCAGATACACTTGAAAATCTTAGAGATCGTTTCACAAATGACAAAATTGAATGCCATTTAATCAAACAATCATCAAATCCCAATGTATTTTCTTTAGTCCTTAAAACAAAAGAGCCCGCCCAACTCATTCAAATCGAAGGAGAGGGAAGAAATATATTAAATTTCCAAGAGCACGATCCACGTATCACAAAAGAATCACTCCAAGCTTGCATTCATTATTGTGGCGTTGATATTGTCCGACCCAGTAATAAAATGAGTGATGTGATTGATGGCGTTACTTTCCATTTAAAAAAAGCATTAAATGAAGACTTAGCTTTTTTCATCGATTACGATCAAGAGGACATCTTCAATGAGATCAAATCTTTTGTGGACAGTTATAATATATTTTTTGATGAGGTTACGAAGCATATGGCGGTTGATGAAAAAACTGGAAAACCAACGGAAGAGGCTTCTTTGCATAGTAAACGATTATTTTTAAATCGCCTTCGTCATACGATTACTGATATGCGATTATTATCCGTTCATGATAACCAATCAGGTCAAAATCTCACACTTAATCAAGTTGGAATCAATTTTGGTGCAATGATTGGAACGCATACAGATGTATCCATGGATTTTTTACCAAAAATATCCATTGATGAAAAAAAATTAAAACAGGCTATTCAACAAAATCCTGATCATATTGTTACTTTGTTTGGAGTCAAAACAGCCTCATCAAATTTTTCATTTAAAGCTTGGGATATACCTATTCACTCTCCCAAGGAATTCGAGATATCTTTTGAAAAATTTGGATCACAATATAAATCTGTATTTAAAAGTACCCAACATGAAGTATCGGTAATGAGCCAAGATGTCTTTATCAAAGGCCCCAAAGGCACAGCTTTTGAGGGGATTATGTTGTCGTATTTAGGTGAGCCCCTAAATGATGGTGAAAAATTGACATCCAACATCACGGCGTCCCATGGCGTTGCATCCCAAATGTTTAAAAATTTATCCCCACTACTTGCCAGAGACAATGGAGATTTTGATAAGGTTTTTAAAGAACTGGAAGACGAAAATAAACACCGCTTATCTACAATTGAAAAAAAACAAAAGGTTTTAGATAAAGAAGACGCCGCAAAAACAAGTAAACTATCCCAATTGTACGCATCCCATCAACAAGCCACACGTATCCAAAGTTTACTTAAATCTTTACAAAAACGTGGTCAAGAATGATATTATTTAAACTTTAAACGTTTAGGATTGCTAAACATATATTTGTAAATCCAATAATTAGCCATTACTTTTTGAACATAATCACGCGTTTCACCATAGGTGATTAATTCGATAAAAGTATCGTCATCAAAAGCACCAAAATGCTCTTCCCATTTTTCTGTCACGCGACCGGCATTATAATGACAAAGGGCGATCACCATTCTTTCGGTTTTTAAGATACGTTGAATATGAGATAAGCCTAACATCAAATTTTTTTTAACATTGTAAACAGGGCCTTTGGGTACAATAATACCGCGTTTTTTTAAAAATGCTTCTTCTTGGCGAGCTGTTGATGGAATCAGTTGCATGAGCCCCATTGCATCTTTATGGCTTTTCACGTCTACTTGAAAATTTGATTCTTGGCGAATAATACCGTGAGCAAGCGCACTATAATCAGGATCTAAATCCAATTTTTCAATGACAGAATTCATCACAGGCAGCACCGGATATGAAAAAATTGTTGGTACATAAAAAAACATTTTCTTGCTTAAAATAACGGTGGCATGCATACCAATCGTCTCATGAGCCAACTTCATCAATAACATACGATGAGCTTCTTTAAGTTTTTGTTGTGACAAAGCAAGTAAAAAAGCCATTTTGAAATTTTGAGTTGGACTATCAAAATTTCTAATAATTCTCACAAAATCTAATTGCTCAAACGTTTTAATATCAGATTTTTTAATCACCGGATCATAAAGATAAATTTTGTTTTCTTTTAATAAATTCAAGGCTCGTTGCCCATGATAAGTCACAGGATAATTTTTACATTCCTTTAACCAGTGGATCGCATCTGCGTGGTGATCAAGTTTTAAATATCCTTTGTATATCCAAAAAGATACCCTTGATTTTGTAAAAGGAGTCTTCACATGTTTCCATAAACGCAAAAGCCTGCGGATCCCAAGCGTCGGTTGATTTAAAAATCGAATTTCTAAAAATGCCAATAATAATTCAATATCTGCATAAGGAATCAATTGATCCTTAATAGGTTTTAATTGATGTTTTAATAAAATTTTATAGGCTGATTTAAACTTTTTTGAATAGGTTAAGTTTCTTGCTAAGATATGACGTAACCGAGCCCAGGGAATTGGAAATAATTTTTCATGATGACGTTTTTTAGCAATTGTGTCGATAATACGCGTAGCTTCCTCATCATCTTCTTGCTTAACTAAATATGATACGTATTCAAAAGAATCATGGGCATGACCTTGATCGACACCACTTAGCAATAACCGCCTTGATTGAATAAATGATTTTAATTCAGGACGCAATGATAACATGTCATCAACCTCACTGAGTTTCTTATTGGCCAATAAACTTTCGATACAATCTTTTAATATATTGATATTTAATATTTTTGAAAATTCTTTTATCCATTCTTGGCGTTGTGCTTTTGAAAAGGTTAAATTCAAAAAAAAATAACGTACTGCTTTCACCTTTTGAGAAGGGTCAATATAACGTATCCATACTTTAGCTCCTTCAGGAGTAAGAGGTGGATATTTTTCAAAAAATCTTTTAATAATTTTTATATTGGTTTGCGTGTGGCGTTTTAACGAATTTTCTGCGCATTTTCTTAAATCATCGGTATTAGGATAATGAGGATGACCCAAGACAAATGATGCAATTTTTTCAAATGAATCCGTTGAATGTTCATCACTGTACTTATTCCATAGTTCCGCATTATTTAATAACGTTGATAACGGTAAAACAAAGAAAGATAACACAGTCACAAAAACACGTTTAAACTAAATTATTATAGCTTGAATACATTAGACATATAAAAAAAGATCATGAATTTTATAAAATTAGTACACCTATGAAATTTGACTTTTTTATTAAATTGAACAATCATAAAATATGACTTGTGTTTCGACAAGTTTAAGCGGGTGTAGCTTAATGGTAAAGCTCCAGCCTTCCAAGCTGGCTACGTGGGTTCGATTCCCATCACCCGCTCCAAAAACAATAGAATTTAAAGGGGTTCACTATATGTCAAAAGCAAAATTTGAAAGAACAAAGCCGCATTGTAACATAGGAACGATTGGTCACGTTGACCACGGAAAAAC
>JALRGP010000002.1 GCA_023259685.1 Alphaproteobacteria bacterium
CAGACCTAAAAAGAATCAAAAAAAGTATTAAAATCATTGCTTATTTTGGCCAAAATCCTGAAACTCAAGAAATGAGAAAAGAGACTATAAAACCCATATTGAAGATTGTTTTTGATAAAATTGAGCATTCAAAATTTACCTCTTATCAATTAGAGTTTTTTCAGAAAAATTTTCCAGATTTTTTTTAAAACATGATTCCTATAGCTAAACTTTAGCCGTATCGTCACATGGTTGGGTAGTAAGTAAAAAATCTTGCTCCCCCGCCCCACTTTTAATCACACCCGATCTTATCTTTGCATAAATCTAAAAAGCCAAACTTATGTTAAGATTAAAAAAGTGATGCAAAAGATATCTTGATGCGGTGCGCATCTTATTGTTTTTCCCAATCGTATACAATCGATAGTATGGGGCTCTTTTTAAGAGACTCTTTTTACGAACCTAAGTTTTTTGATGACGTTATACATATCAGTTTTAATAACGGAGGGGATGTTTTTTGTTTTTCTTACGGATGTTGTGTGTTTTGGAATACAACAGAACACCAAGAAAAAAATTTTTTAGACAGTATTAAATCATTTGCCGTTGATGTTGTGCGTGAATCAATTTGCGATGTCTGTCATTATGATTTAGGATCAACGACAACTATTTTAGAAGAGGAAGACAGCATTATCTTAAGCGAAGATAATCCAATTATGAAGTTATCTTTTTCTCATGCTTTATCTCAATCGGTGAAGTTAAGTGCCTTTGAACAGGATGTATTAAATACAATTGAGTCGACGCGCTCTTTGCCAAAAGAGTTAGCTGAGCAGGGAAAAACTTCTTTACCTAGAAAAAAAATTGCCCAATATGTTGGCAAACTTTTTGCGCAACGTAATTTTATTAATTTGCACACGGATTTATTGGATACTCCGGAATTTTTTTGGAAACGTCCTAAGTATGAATATTTTTATGAAATGGCTGCCACCTATTTGGATTTAAAAACACGATTGGATATTGTCAACCGAAAATTGGATGTCATCCATGAATTATATGGCATATTATTAGATGAGCTTAAGCATCGTCATTCATCATTTTTAGAAATGGTTATTGTTCTTTTAATTTTTATTGAAGTTGTGCTCACCATTATTAAAAGTTTTCACTAAAAAATCTTAGGAGACCTATATGGCAACGGCAGCTATTTTAATTATTGGCAATGAAATTTTATCCGGAAAAACTCAAGATAGCCACGTCCAGTGGATTGCAAAAAAATTATTACCCCAAGGCATCGATATTGGACATGTGCGTATTATACAAGATGAACAAAATGATATTATTCGTCATGTGAATGATCTGAGGTCTATTTATAATTATGTTTTCACAACAGGAGGAATTGGGGCAACCCATGATGATATTACGATTCAAAGCATTGCAATGGCTTTTCATCGTGATCTCATAGAACATCAAAAACTCAAAACCCTTGTGAATGAATACAGATTATTCAATCCCCATGATTATTATGGGGTGTACGAACGGATGGCGTTCATCCCATGTGGTGATGATGTGGGTCTTATTGAAAATGGTGATGAGTTTTTTCCCTCATTTTATATTGACAATGTCTTCGTCCTTGCAGGCATGCCGGATATTATGAAATTAATGATGGATCGTGTCGCATTAATGATTCCAAGCTATGATCCAATTTTAAGCTATAGTTTGGATTTTAAAGTTAATGAAAATCATTTGGCTCGGGATTTAGAAAATTTGCAAAACCGTTATGCCGATTTAAAAATTGGCAGTTATCCCTATCAAAAAGATCATTTTGGAACAATCATTACTATTCAAGGTCTTGAAAAAAATAATTTTAAAAAAGCTTGCCAAGAATTAGAGCATCTTTTTCAAAACTATTCATGATTACCCTTATTATAGGTCCAACGGCCAGCGGTAAATCAAAGCTGGCTATGGATATGGCCATTAAAGAAGGGGGCGTCATTATCAATGCAGACAGCATGCAAATGTATGAAGGGCTGCCTATTTTAACAGCGAAACCAACAGAGCAAGACATAAAAAATGTGCCCCATCTACTTTATGGCATTTGGGATCCTAAGAAGCAACAAAATGTTACTGACTGGTTAAAAATTATTTATGAAACTTTACCTAATATCAATAAACCCATTTATATTGTTGGTGGAACAGGCTTTTATATCAAGGCTTTGATTCAAGGTTTATCTGCAGTTCCAGCGGTAGATCCTTCATCAAGGCAACAAGCCCGAACGATGGCGCATCATTTATCAACCCAAGATTTTTATGATTATGTTTATCAACAAGACCCCTTTGGAGCAAAAGATTTACATCCTTTCGATCAAAAAAGATTAATACGTTTATTGGAGGTTATCATGAGCACCGGAAAACCTTTACATACTTTTTTTGATAAATTATTGTATCCACCGTTAGCCGTTGATCGCACTATTTTTTTAAACCCTAAACGTATCAACCTCCATCATCACATTTTAAATCGAATACATGGGATGTGTGACAATGGTGTTATGGAAGAAGTTGGTGATTTTTTAAAAAACACCCCTCATCTTGATCATGTTTTTCAAGGTGTTATTGGGTTTAAGGAGATTAGTTTATTTTTGAAAAAAGAATTGTCTTTTGAGAAAACGATTGACATCATGGCTCAAAAAACACGTCAATACAGCAAAAGACAAGTCACATTTTTTTCAAATCAATTTCAATCCTTTGAAAATTTTGGTGAAAATTTTTAATAATGGTTGTTAATAGGACCACAAATACCATCCCGTAACTCACAGAAAACAAATGGTGAATTGTTATGGTAAACAATATTCCTTGTAAAATAATCGTATTCAAAAAATAGTATGTTTTAAAATACGAATGATCTTGAAAGGGTCGTAATAAAAAAAAGAATCCAAACAATCCTGTTACAAAGCAAAATAAACTCATGATAATACGTTGATGTCCTTCGCTTTGATAATTTTTATCATGTGATTTTAATAAGTTTTTTAAAGACATTTCACAGGGGCGTTTGATTTTTTGTTCAATCAACGATATATAGGGTGTCAGGTCAAAATGAAAAGATTCAAAAGACAAGGTGTGTTTTTGATGATCCTGGTATAGCCCTTTAAATAAATGCACCAACACACGTTTATTATCCACATCGATAAAACCCTCTTCGGCTGTAATACAGGCCATTTGAGGATCTTGAATAAAAACGCCCATCAACCTTTGATCTTTTGTCACATTTTTAACGTAAATTGTTGTGGAATTTAAAAAATGAAACTCTCCTTTTTTAATTAATAATTTTGAAAAATTTTCTTTTAACTGATGTTCTTTATCTTTAAATTTTTGATACCCCCATGGGACGGCGTATAGGTTACACAAAAATGACAATACAGTTGATATACTTCCCAAGATATACATAGGTTTTTTTAAAATTTTTAATGAAAAAAAATGATGTTGACCAAATTTTTGATAAGCCATGATCATACCTAAACACAAGCAAGATGGCAGCAAATATACAATTAAATCAGGAACAATAAAGACGGAAAAACCTAAATATTCTAACAAAGACACGTGATAGTTAATGATAATATCCAACAACCTAAGAGATTGAAACAACCAAATTAATCCGACAAATATTAATAAAAATGATAAAGTATTAAGAACACTGTGTCGAATTAAATAACGATGAACTAATAGCACGATGCCCCTACTATTTGATTAAAAAACAAAGATGCATCAGGAGGTGTATAAAAATCAAAACATGATGTCATTTTTTGAATATGGTCGTGAGGAGGTTGTAAAAATTCTATGACGTCTTTTGGAGTCAGATCTTTTTGGTTTTTAACCATAGCCCCCCCTATTGACGCCAAATAATTGGCATTATGAGATTGATCTCCTTCCACAGATGATGGTAGCGGAATCAAAAGAGCAGGCTTTTTAAAAAATAATAATTCGCTAATGGTCGTTGCACCAGCTCGGCAAATAACGGCGTCACACCACGACAAAATCTTCCCCATATCATCAATAAAATGCACAACCGTTCCATTGATATGATATTTTTGGTACAGTTCTGTTAAAGTCTGCACGTCACAAGCCGGGCACTGATGATAGATGTTTATACTATCTTTTTTTAAGTTTGGTATCACTTCTGCCATTAATACTGTAAAAAAATGAGCCCCAAGACTACCTCCCGTGATCAATATTTTTAAAGGGGTATCCTTTTCAATCCTTTTTAAGGAATGATGAAACTTTTCTCTATTTTTTAATAAAAAATTTCCACACCAAAGGGCACGGGGGGGAGCCATCAGTGTGTTTTTAAAAGAAATTCCAATGATATGGGCTTTTTTTGATAAAAAACGATTTGCTTTTCCAAGTAACGCATTTTGTTCATGGATGGCTGTTTTGATTTTTAAAAGCTGTGCACAAAAAACCGTCGGAACGGAAAAATATCCTCCAAATCCAATCACAACATCGGGCCTCATTGATCTTAAAATAAATACGGACCTTAATACTGCCCATATTAAAGAGAGTATATAGAATAATTTTTTTTGTGGCCTTTTAATGGGAAGACAACGAATTGTTTTAAACAAATAACGGTAAGGATTTAAAAAATGATGTCCTCTGTCATCAATGATCATATGAAAAATTGCTTGATCCTTTAATTTTTCAGCCATTGCAATTGCTGGAAATACATGTCCAGCCGTTCCCCCGGTAACCAAAACAATTTGTTTCATGATCAATACGATGCCCTATCCATGCTAAATTTATATTATCAACATGTACGCTTCTTTAGAAGGGGGCCTACACGACCTACGCACAAAGAATTTTAATAAATGTTGAATAGACATAATATTTGGTCTCATGATAATTTTCAGATATTACTCTGATGCGTTGCTCCGATGCTCGAATCCTCATTTACTTCATGTAAGACTTTTGCTCTACGCTTCGTGGACGTTTAGAATTTCTCTATCCAAAAAAAGTTTTGAAAGAACTCTATTGTGATCTAAAAAATCTAAAAATTCTTTACAAATATCGTAGTCACAAGATTCTTCTTGACTTAATTCGTCCATGCCTCTTGCAAATAAAGATGGAAGAGATTTTTGGCTCTTTTTCAAAACGAGTGGGTCAGAGCCTATTTAATTTATTGGCTTTTCATGGTTTATCATGTTGCACAACTGTATTGCAGGCTCTATGACAAAGCAAGAGACTGTTTTGGTGCGAGAGTTCGCTTTTTCCAGGCCCCTATACCATCACTTCTATCATGGTTTTTAAGAATTGGGCTGAGCTATTAGAGTTTGTTTCCATAAGATTTGCTGATGATTCCGGCTAAAATGAAAACTGCTGTTTGGTGCTAAGCAAAATAGCAGAAATTATCTACTTTTGCAGATATAATCGTCTATAATGCAATTGTGAAACTTATACAACATTTAAAATGAGTAATTATTTCAAATGAGCATCGATCATTTTGAGCGCTGCCACCGCATCCGTGTCTGTATCAATGGAAGCATCTCAAGAAAAACCTCTTTCATCTTTATTTACAAGAGGCATGGACGCATTGAGGCAAGCAGAATCTTGTGGCCACGATATTTGTCAAGCAAAAATCTTTGATAGAGGGCTTTATGAAAAGGAACCCCTAAGCGATATTCAGAAAAAATTTTTAGACTTTTCAGAGTATAATCTACAACATGCCGACAATCAAAGAGATTTGCTATAATATTGGTCGTTTTTTGGCAGTGATCGCAGCAGCTCGCTCTCACAATGAATTTACAGAAGATCAAAAAAATTATTTGATTGGATTGACGTCAAGCTTTACTTCAAATTGGATTGACTATGCCATAAATCCTGAAAACTTTATGCAATACAGTAGCCCTTTTTTATTGAAAGGATTAGAATTCTCATACAATTATGGGAAAGAATCATCTTTGATTCATTTAACAACAGAGGAAATGCCACCTTTTTTATTGTATCCCGTTGATGGTGTATCAACGATGGGACTTAGTACTCTGACACGCTCCACCATTCAAGATATTTTTTTAGTAGCGCTTCCTCAAAAAAATTCAATGGTTCATGGTTTTGAAATGACAACTGCCATGATGTATTCCCACGATTTGATTCATGGGCTTTTAGATCCGAAAAGACCGGCTTTTGAAGCATTTTTAAGTAACCAACTTAAATATCAAGGCAAAATTGATAAATTTAAATATAATAAAGAATTTAGAGAATCAACATTGAATATATACAATGGATTTTACAAAAAATTTCAACAAATACTCTTAAATTTCGAGAAACATCTGATGGATAATAAAAAATTTGATAGTGCTAAGGGATTGTTTTTATGGATTCATGAATTTCCTGCGATTTCAAGAAAAACCTTTGAGTGTGCTTACAAAAATGATCCTGAAGACATAGTGAAGAGTCTTGAAGAAAGATTTAAAGAGATTTTAGATCAAGATTTTGGATTTAATGAGAAAGCTGAAAGTTATAAAAACAACCAGAGTTTTTTTGATCAATACAAAGAGACTCCCGGAGTTCAATTCATCGATAATGAAAACTTTGCAATAGCCATTTTACCACGAGATATTAATGATAAAAATCCACGCGTTATCCGGTGCCCCACACTAGAATTTCAATTAAGAAATTCTGAAGATTACAGAAAATTATTGGGCATCAAAAAAGAAGATTTATCAAAAGTTCATCCAGATAACATACCCATAATTAGAGACTTCATCAAAGATAAGATCAAAAACACTGTTTATGAAAATTTAGTTGATTTGAAAGAATTTTTACAGAAAAATCCTATCCAGCTTCCGTAATAGCTGTAATGAGAAACTCATGAATACTCAACGTCATGAAGAAATTGCTATTCTCCTCATCAAATAACTTACTTCGTTAAAATTTCCCGCTTACCGGCATGGTTGGCGGGGCTGATCAGTCCATTTTTCTCCATTTGTTCAATGAGTGTGGCCGCCCGGTTATATCCAATTTGCAAATGACGTTGGATAAAGCTGGTAGAAATTTTCCCCTCACGTAGCATCACCTCAACCGCCCTTTTATACAAATCATCTCCCCCACCAGACGCTGCCCCCGCCATCATGTCATCACCGTCATCTTGGGTAACCGTTTCAATGTAATTAGGTTCTCCTTGGGCTTTGAGATAATTAACGATACGCTCAACCTCAGTATCTTTGACAAAAGGACCGTGAACGCGGGTAATGCGCCCTCCCCCCATCATATATAACATGTCTCCTTGCCCCAACAATTGTTCCGCCCCTTGTTCTCCTAAAATGGTGCGGCTGTCGATTTTGCTGGTCACCTGAAAACTCATACGGGTTGGAAAGTTCGCTTTGATGGTACCAGTGATGACATCCACCGATGGACGTTGAGTGGCCATAATCAAATGAATACCGGCGGCACGGGCCATTTGGGCCAGTCGTTGGACAGCGGCTTCGATGTCTTTTCCCGCTACCAACATTAAATCCGCCATCTCGTCCACAATCACAACAATAAATGGAAACGGATCCATGTCCAATGGTTGACTTTCAAAAATAGGAAGACCTGTATCCGGATCATATCCCGTTTGAATTTTTTTACTGAGTAATTCACCATTTTTTTGTGCCTCTTGCAGGCGTTGATTATACCCTTCGATATTACGCACACCCAATTTTGCCATGGCACGGTAACGATTTTCCATTTCTTTGACCGCCCATTTTAATGCCACCACGGCTTTTTTAGGATCCGTCACAACGGGGGTCAGTAAATGAGGAATATCATCGTAAACCGACAACTCCAACATTTTTGGATCAATCATGATGAATTTACACATGTGAGGGGGCAACCTAAATAACAATGATAAGATCATCACATTGACCGCCACCGATTTTCCAGATCCCGTCGTTCCGGCCACCAACAAGTGTGGCATTTTCGCCAAATCGGCGATGATGGCATGCCCCCCAATGTCTTTGCCTAAGATCAGTGGTAAAGACGCTTTTGATTCCAAATACTCCTTAGACATCAACAACTCTTTCATATAAACGGTTTGACGAACTTTATTGGGCAGCTCAATTCCAATGACATTTTGCCCTGCCACCGTTGCAATACGCGCCGAGAGAGCGCTCATGGACCTTGCAATATCATCCCCCAAACTAATGACCCGAGCTGTTTTAATGCCGGGCGCCGGTTTAAATTCATACAACGTGACAACCGGTCCCGGGCGAATATGAGAAATATCCCCCTTAACACCAAATTCTTCCAATACGGTATGAAGTAGCCTTGATGATTCTTGTAAAGCAGATTCATTGGTTTGATGATTCACCCTTTTAAATTCATCCAATAAATCAACAGTAGGAACAGTAAATTGAGATCCCTCAAAGGAAAAGGACGGCAAAGCCACGGGGGCCGCTTGTGATTTTTTTTTCTTTTTGTCTTTCACCTCTTTAAGGGACGCGGTGGCAGGTTGCGCATCCTCGGGATGAAATAACACCTTGTCCATTTCATTTAAAAAATGCCCTGGCTTTTTGATATTACTCTCAAAAGTTGGCTTGATTAATTTATAGATATCCCCTACACGGTATAATTCATATACAAAAATAATCAAAAGGATCATGATTGCAATGGCAACCGTCATGACAAATGGGTAGTAAGGTTGACAACGCAGATCTGGCATCAGTATTTGATAAAAACAGCCTTTTCTAATAATCGCCACATCGCTTAGACAAGCAATGACCACAACCCCCATCATACGCCACCCATAGGAACGCTTTTTTTTAAGTCCTATTAAAATAACTGATTGAATAGCGGAAACAACAATCCATCCGTAAGACCATCCCCATAATTGGTACACAGTATGAGTCATGGAGTTTTTAATATATAACCAGGTTGGCGTATCATGGACGTTCAGCAAATGAATGCTGTTCCCTGCGGTTGGAATGGCAATAATACATAAAAAAAAGAACAGATACACCATCAAACAATTAATCCTTTAATGCTTTAAGGTGGGATTTCAATGAATCCATCAGGGCATTAAAACCAGTAGAATCTCCCCCTCCCCCTTGGGCAAGATCAAATCGCCCTCCGGCACCTTTTCCACCAATCATGTGAATATGGCTTTTTAAAAATGCAGCACTATCGACATTTTCCCCATGAGATCCTATTACAACAGAGATTTTATCATGATCAATGTGATAGACTACCAGCACGCAGTGACCTTGGTCTTTTTTAATGATGTCCGCTTGGGATTTGAGGTTAACCCCCTCCCCTACCCTTTGGATAACCAATTTAACATCACCCACCATCTCAACCATCGCGGGTACCACTGTATCAACGGTGGAAGTGATGGGCTTTTTATAATTTTTTAAGGATACAACGGTCTCATTTAATTTTTGAATTGTATGATCCAAATGATGAATGAGCGCGGAGCCACATAATGCCTCAATACGACGGACGCCTGATGATGATGAGGTTTCCGATAGGACGCGAAAAGAACCAATTTGACCGGTAGATGTCACATGGGTTCCCCCACATAATTCCTTTGACGCATGGTCAAAGGCCACCATACGCACAACTTCCCCATATTTTTCACCAAATAATGCTGTGACTCCTTGATCCATAGCATCTTTTAAGGGAATTTCTTGGATGGTAGATGGAATATCATCCATAATGCGTTCATTCACAATGGATTCAACCTGTGAAATTTGATCCTGTGTCATGGATTTAAAATGGGAAAAATCAAATCGCAAACGATCAAAGGATACTAAAGATCCCCTTTGGGACACATGCTCACCCAGGACCTCTTTTAAAGCTTGGTGTAATAAATGGGTGGCACTATGGTGAATGGCCGTTTGATGGCGCTTAAGGCGGTCTACGGTCATGTCAATAGAATCACCAACTTTTATTGCATCAGCCGCCTGAATATAATGCCCATGGACATCGCACTTTTTATGAGTTTCAAGAATTTGCCCCTTAGAAAAAGAACCCACGTCTCCATGTTGGCCACCACTGGTGCCATAAAATGGTGTGCGATCTGTGATCATCCACCCCATATCCCCAGAGCACAAAAATGCCACCTCTTCAAAATCCTTATTTAATAAACACAGAACTCTGGCCGTTGTATGCAATGTGTGATAACCTACAAACCCTGTGGTGCCAAAGCGATCTTTTAATGAAAACCATACATCATCAATCCCATCTTTGGACGCCCCTTTCCAATGTTTTTGTGATAATTCCTTTTGGTTTTGCATGGCTTCCTCAAAGGTCGTCATATCAACGGTTTTTCCCATTCCCTTCATAACGTCTTGGGTTAAATCAATGGGAAATCCATAAGTGTCATATAATTTAAAAGCCACATCACCTGGCAACACGTCCATATGATCATAGGTTTTCAGTAAATCCATTCCGTGGTACAGAGTTGTATTAAATTTTTCCTCTTCTAATTCCAATGTTTGTTCAATCATGGATTTTGCCCGTTTCAATTCCGGATAAGCATCCCCCATAACGTGTAATAATGTTTGAAATAAATTGGCCAAAATAGGATTTGTCTGCCCCAATAAATACCGATGACGCATGGCACGGCGCATAATCCGGCGTAGTACATAGCCTCTGCCCTCGTTGGATGGCATGACACCATCTGCCATCAAAAAACACATGGATCTGATGTGATCAGCAAGAACTCGGTGAGAATGAATTTTTGATGGATTTTTTGTCAGATCCATGGACGATTCAATCAATGTTTGCAAAATATCCATCTCAAAGTTGCTGAGCTTTCCTTGTAAAACCGAAGATATTCTCTCCAACCCCATGCCAGTATCAATACAAGGTTTGGCCAATGGGATACGAGACCCGTCGGCCAATTGTTCGTATTGCATAAAGACCAAATTCCAAATTTCCACGTACCGGTCCCCATCGCCACTTGGTGAACCGGGAGGGCCACCGTCCACCTGATCACCATAATCATAAAAAATCTCACTGCATGGACCGCACGGGCCCGTGTCCCCCATGGACCAAAAATTATCTGATGAGGCAATACGAACAATCCGATCAGAAGGAAGGTTAGCTATTTTTGTCCATAAATCAAAGGCTTCTTGGTCGTTGTGATAAACCGTCACCCATAAACGATCTTTAGACAACCCCAACACACGGTAAACATAATCAAATCCGTAATAAATAGCTTGTTCTTTAAAATAATCACCAAAGGAAAAATTGCCCAACATCTCAAAAAATGTATGGTGACGACCGGTGTAGCCGACGTTATCTAAATCATTATGCTTCCCCCCGGCGCGCACACATTTTTGAACCGACGTCGCCTTTGTGTAGGGAACCTTTTCCTTGTCCGTGAAGACATTTTTAAATTGTACCATCCCGGAATTGGTAAACATCAAGGAAGGATCATTTTGAGGAACCAATGGAGACGATGGCACAACCGTATGATCATGCTTTTTAAAATAATCCAAAAAAGACGTTCTAATGGTTGACAATGATAACATATAGCGCATAACACCTAACAATCATTCATATTATATAATAAAGTCATTCTTGAGAGCAAAAAAACCCAGCGTTTTTTTTGGGAAATCGCTGGAAGAGGTGGTTTATTGATCGTCTTTTTCTTCTTTAGTTTGTGAGGATGGATGTTGTCCAATAATGCCCTTAATATTTTCAACATCAAACTTCATTTTTTCTAAATCAATTTTTAAAGATTGATTTTTTTTCAATTCAAATGATTTAAATCCAAATTTATCTAGATCAAATTGAAATATGAGCTTTTCATTTGATTTAATTTGATATAGTTTTTTACACTGAATTTTTTTATTTTTACGAACTATTGACATTAAAAAATCCTGATCATCAATAATTGCCCGTAATAATTGAGGCATTTTTACCATACAAGGAAATTCAACACCATTAAATATGCATGGAGGAACCATCATGTCATCCATAAATGTTTCGATTGTCGATTTCTGACGGATACGATTAAATATATCTTCACCGAATACATGACGAAAAGCATAAGGATAATATAATCGACTCATTGCGGGATCTGTCAATGCTTCAGATAAAGGTATGACTAAGTTGGACTTATAAACACCCTCTATTAGCTTTTTATCTTTGTGTAAAAAAGATTCTACAATAACTAGAAAATTTGCATCATTATTTTGTGTTCCGACTTTATAGTTATCCATTATTTTCTTTGCATTGTTATTATAATATTGATGGAGTAATAGAGTAGACTTATAAAATAATTTAGATACCTGCATCACCTTTGTTTGTTCTTTGTCTAATAGATAACTTTGAATAATACCGACAATTTCACCCGGAAAGCCTGGTTTAGCCTTATCCAACTGATTCGACGACTCCATGCCACTCACATTTGTCATGGCAACACATCCAAGTGCACTAAGCACCAAGGATAAATTTATTTTTTTTTCATATATAATCTCCATTAATGGTTTTTAAAAAAAGGTTGATCATAAAAAAATCCCTAATATTTTTTACGATTCCTATCATAATTTTACTATAATGAAAAATACAACGCATTGCAAACAACTTGCGCATTCAATTCTATCTCAATTAGACACAACACTAAAATCCTTTCAAAATCTTCAGTTACTAAAGTTTTAAATTTGGCTACAATGTATTAAGCAACGATGCAAGTTTTTATATAATGCTTGGTATTTCACAAAGTTTCCCCAATTTTTCACTCAAAGCAGTAACGTCCTCAAATTTGAAAGATGGATTTTCAGTCATTTCAAATGAAACCTACAAGAATAAATGGATGGTTCTGTTTTTTTGGCCCAAGGATTTTACATTTGTTTGTCCAACAGAGATTATTGAGTTTAAAAAACTTTATCCTGAATTTAAACATCGTCATGCAGACGTATTGGGCGTCAGCGTTGATAGCGAATTTGTTCATTTAGCATGGAGAGAGCACCATAAAGGTTTAAACGACCTACCATTTCCCATGTTATCGGATATTAATCGCGAACTATCGTCTGCTTTGGGGATTTTACATCCAACAGAAGGGGTTTCGCAACGCGCAACATATATTGTTGACCCAGAAGGTATGATTCGATTTGTGATGGTCACAGATCTTAATGTGGGTCGTTCTGTTAAAGAAGTACTCAGAGTTTTAGATGCCCTTCAAACAAATGAATTATGTCCATGTGAATGGGAAAAAGGCGATAAAACAATCGAATTGTAAAGCACCGATAAAAGAGAGAGAGGTCTTTTTTTTTGACCTATCTCTCCTGTTATGCAGTAACCATAAAATAACAAATCAGGATAAATTGACGATGTATTTCTTAATTCCTGCGTATTCGAATATTTTACCCCCCACTTTTAATCATCCCCCATGTTGATTAAAAATTTGTTGATCTTTCTGATTTAGAATAAAATAAAGGTTAAGTGTTATTAAAAATATCAAGATGTCTTCTGATTATTATGATTTATTAGGAGTATCGCGCACGGCGAGTGATGACGACATCAAAAAAGCTTATAGAAAAGTTGCCATGAAATATCATCCTGATAAAAATCCAGGAGATCAAGAGGCAGAAAAAAAATTTAAAGAAATCACGGCTGCGTATGATGTGTTAAAAGATCCACAAAAACGTGCAGCTTATGACAGGTACGGCGCCGATGGAATGAACGCCCATGGCGGTGGATTTTCCAGTTCTGGTTTTGATTTCCAAGGTGATTTTGGCCAAACATTTTCTGATATTATGGATAATTTATTTGGTGGCGGCGGCGGACAGAGAGAACGAGGATCTCATTTTCAACAAGCCGGATCTGATATTCGCGTAAACCTTGAAATCACATTAGAAGAAGCTTTTCAAGGAACGGCTTCTTCGGTTCATGTATCAACACCCGTTGCCTGTGATGATTGTAAAGGTGGCGGTGCTAAAGGCGGGGCCCATCCAACGACGTGTCAGGTGTGCCATGGACGTGGCAAGGTGCGCATGGAGCAGGGATTTTTTACAATTGAAAGAACTTGTCATGGTTGCTCAGGTGTTGGGCAAATCATTTCAAATCCTTGTCGCAGTTGTCATGGCAGTGGACGTGTAAAGAAAAATCGAACATTAGACGTTAAAGTTCCAGCAGGCGTTGATGAAGGAACCAGAATACGTCTAAACAAAGAAGGAGAAGCAGGTCTGAGAGGCGGTCCCGCTGGTGATTTATATGTATTTATTTCCGTGCGTCCCCATAAATTATTTAAAAGAAAAGAACACGATATTTTCTGTAAAATCCCCATTCCATTTGCAAAAGCAGCACTCGGAGGAGACGTTGAAGTTCCAACTATTGATGGATCCGTTGCCGTTTTAAAAATTATTCCTGGAACTCAAAATGGTCAAATTTTTAAATTAAAAGGAAAAGGAATGAAAATGTTACGTTCTACTTCAAGGGGAGACATGTTGGTGGAAGTATCGGTTGAGGTGCCTGTGAATTTGACGAAACAACAAAAAGACTTACTCGAAGAGTTTGTTAAAATCAGTGATTCTAAAAATCATCACCCCGAATCAACAGGCTTTTTGAAAAAATTCAAAGATCTCTTCGATTCTAAGAAAAATTCTTAAATCATGGTAGGATAAGTTGAGAAAAGTTCATTAAATGTTGTCATGGAACAAGCTGCAATAACAGGGACAAATGGGAAATCTTCAACGGTTCATATGGTTAAAGAACTATGGAAATTTCTTCATTGTCCCCATGTATCAATGGGAACCCTTGGTATTTTTTTTAATGATAAAAAAATAAATTTAGACGGCCCCTCTTTAACAACCTATGAAGAAAAACGATTCTTGAAAGTACTGGATTTCATGTCCCAAGAACGTATTCAACATCTTGTTTTTGAAGCGTCTAGTCATGGCCTACATCAAGATAGAATCGCAAAATCATCACTCACAACGGCCGCATTTACAAATTTAACCCATGACCATTTGGATTATCACAAAACATTTGATGAATACAAAAAGGCAAAACTGAGATTGTTTGATCATTATTTAAATTCTGGGCAGACCGCAATTTTAAACCATGACGATGAAAGCTTTATTGATTTTTTTAACGTTTGCAAAGATAAAAAACATCACATTTTAACAACCTCTTCACGTGAATTGAATGCAGATATCCAAGCTCATCATATTGTTTTTGAACCTGGTCAAACAAGTTTTGATTTACTTGTGAACAATCATTTTTTAGGTCGTGTTCATTTACCTTATCTTGGACGTTTTCAAGTGGATAATTTTTTAATCGCTTTAGGTATTGTTTTTAAGCATGATCTTCTAAAAATTAAAGATATTTTACCGTTTGTCCCTATGATGAAACCTATCAAAGGACGTATGGAATGTTTTTCCAATCAACAAAAAATGGTGGTTGTGGATTATGCACATACACCCGATGCATTAGAAAAATCATTACTATCTGTAAAAGAATATAATCCCAAAAAATTATGGGTTATTTTTGGGTGTGGTGGTGACCGTGATCCTCATAAACGCCCTATGATGGGGAGCATCGCCCATCGTTTATCTGATTATGTTATTGTTACCGATGATAATCCTCGTTTCGAAGATCAATCTTCTATTCGTCAACAAATTCTACAGGGTGCCCCCAACGGTATCGATATTGCAAATCGATATGAAGCAATTTTATATGCCTTATCTTATATGCAGCCCCATGATATTGTTTTGATTGCTGGTAAAGGCCACGAAGAAGGTCAAATTGTCAAAAACAAAATTTTACCATTTTCTGATCAAGAGGTCGTCCGTGAAATTTTAAACAACCAATCTTTGTGTCGATTGGCATAGCTTATTGACATTTTAAATATTAACCATGAATATTACCGTTGTGACGTTATTTCCTGAATTATTTCCAGGCCCCTTAGACGTCTCCATTACAAAACGCGCTTTGGATCAAAAACTCTTGACGATTCAAACGGTTAATATTCGTGATTTTGCAAAAGACAAACATAAAAGTGTTGATGATACACCTTATGGTGGCGGGGTTGGTATGGTTTTAAAGCCTGACATTGTGTATGATGCAATGGAATATGCAAGGAAACATCATATTCATACACCTGCAATTGTTTTTTTATCTCCAAGAGGTCAGCCTTTGAAACAATCGCATTTTCAAAATTTATCAATGCAACAAGACTTAATCATATTATGTGGACGCTATGAAGGTATCGACCAACGCGTTATTGATTATTATATGGACAACCATGGCATGATTGAAATCAGCTTAGGTGATTACATCATAACTGGCGGTGAACTTGGGGCATATATTATCATTGATGGATGTACACGTCTGATCCCAGGAGTTTTAGAAAAAACAGAAGCCACATCAATTGAAAGTTTTTCTGATGGGCTCTTAGAATTTTCTCACTATACAAAACCTAGGGTATGGATGGACCAAGCTGTTCCTGATATTTTAACATCAGGTCACCACGGCCAAATTCAATCGTGGCGTGATAGTAACTCTTACGAAATGACGGCAAAAAGGCGTCCCGATTTATTAAAAAATAAATGACACGCTATGTCAATCTTTTAAGGTGTGCAAAATCATCATAATTGGATTGATCAATCGTAATGTTGCAGCGATCTGATCCATATAGTGTGTTAATCAGACTATGCAATTGATCTGTCACGGTATCATGGTCAAAGCCTAAATCTTGGCATTTAAAATCTTTCATATGACTTAATACCATAAAAGACGGCACAGTGTTTTTTCGAAAATGATGGTAAACCATTGATGATAATAAAGGCATTTGCGGTTCCTTAAATTCATTCATACTTTTAAGGGTTGGAATTTGCCCAGTTTTATAATCAATCACTTGAATATAGTCATCAAAAAAATCTAATCGATCGATCCTGGCTTTTAATGTGACCCCATGAGGAAGTGGATAATTACATTCCCATTCCGTTAAACGTTTGGGGGCATAGGGATGTTGAATGGCAAACATCATGGCGGCCTTTGCGTGCAATTTAAATAGGTGTTCATCATAACTATCACCAATGGGTGCCAATAATTCATCAATCCTTTTTTCACACAAATTATCTTGATCAAATAATTGTTTTAACAAATCATGCAACAAAATTCCCTGTTCAGTTTTTAAGGATTTTTGAACCCTGGGTTTGATTTTCAAAACATAAGATAAATAAAATCCATAAGGGTTTTGGATGAATAGGCGAATGGCCGATGGACTTAAAACTTTGGGGAGCAAACTGGATTCAAATGACACAGTTGAGGGCTGATGATATGTGAATTTTTTCAATTTATTTGGAATATAAAATTGATGGTCATCAGATTTTCCGTATTTTTTTAAAGACTGTATCCAATAACGTGACATTGTTTCGTTTTGTGAACGAGTCATGTAGATTAGTGGCGCCTTTAATGCACTTTGAAAGTGAAGATCTTGCCTTTCATAAAATAAACTTTGATGGAGTAAGCCAATTTTTTGTCTCATATAATCAGAAATCCATGGATCACCAGGTGGAGAACCAGGCATATCTTTTTCATTTAAACCACATAAAATTAAACGCTCACATGGGACAAGAGAGGCGTCTAACAAACTGATTATGTGACATTGATCCGTTTTCGTATAGTTCGTAACGTCACAGTCATTTTTTTTTAAATAATCTATGACAATATCACACCATTCATGCATACAAAGTTTTAAGTATTGATAATTTTTTTCTATATTTTCTATCAATTTTTTCATAGAGTATCCATCATCTTCTTCAGGAAAAATAACCTGACATTGATTAAATATGCTTTGAATATAATCAAAAAAATCATCCGAACTTATCATAGAATTTTGATCCATTTTAATATTTAGATGATGACACCCTTCTCCCAAAGGGTGAGAGATTAACATATCAATAGGCATGTGGGATGGATCTTTTAAAAATAATAAAAACAGTTGTAAAAAACCTCCTCCTTGTGTGTGCATGAGACGAGGGCCTTTGGGATTATTGACATAAATATGATGGCGTCGACATTCATGAATAATCATGTCACGTAAATCATCATTAAAACACACAATAGAAACGTCATGACCATGATACATTTCGTAGCGAATAATTTTTCCAATCAATTGCGCTTGGGAATACAGGGTTGGTGTTTCTAATAAACGGCAATCCCGCGGTTGTATTTTTTTTGTATCAATGATTGTGTGGGAGGCATAGTTTTTTAAATCATGACGAATGTGTGCCAGTGCACCATCGGACCGACCAGAATCAAGATAGACAATATGTTTATGTTCATTTTTGCAACCTTCGAAAAATAATGACCAAGGCGTGGTTAAAGACGTATGAACCGTTTTTAAAAAATGTTGAACATGATGCAAAAAAGAAATGTCATATTTTAAAAAATTAATATCTAGGAATGATAATCCTTCATCTTCGCATTCATGAAATATTTTTTGAATAGCCTGGGCTTTTTTTGAAATTTGGACAAAATTAAGAGTAGGATCATCAGCTTTAATCATGGCCATTATTTCTCCCATTGTCATCCAATCAAATGAATGATGATGGCAATAAGGGTGGTTTTTTAAATCATAAAAAGCAGTGATAGGTGGAAAAACACAATCATGTTTTTTTAGATAACTTTTTAAGGTAGATACACAATATTTGGTGGGGACAATGACCTCTGTTTTAAAAGGATCATATCTCAGGATGTGGTCGACTAATTCATCAAAATGATTCATGAATGGAAAAGAACAGGCTGTGATATTTTTAAGAATATCTCTTTAAAAAATGTATGTATTTGATCCGATATCCACGGTGCCAGCAACACCAATAATACCAACAGGACAATAAATTTTGGCAGGAACGTTAAAGTGTTTTCTTGAATTTGTGTCAACGCCTGTAATAATGAAATAACAATTCCAATTAAAAGTGCTCCGCCCACAAGAGGCAAAGAGCACTTAAAAATTAAAAGAACCGTTTCTTTTAAAAGAATCGTTAAATCAATAGCGTTCAATTCTTTGGATTTTCAAGAGAACGTAGAGGTGAATCTATTGTGGATTTTTCATCAGGATGATCCGTGTGCACAGCTGATGGAGTTGATGCATCAGGATGATCCGTGTGCACAGCTGATGGAGTTGATGCATCAGGATGATCCGTGTGCACAGCTGATGGAGTTGATGCATCAGAATGTTCTTGTGGTTGAACATTCTGCACCTGATGTTCTGCTACAGGTTCTTCGTGATTTTTGGATTGGTTTTGTTGAATTGTAAAAGTGATGTCTTGAAGAATCTCTTTTTTATCATTTTCAATATGCACACTCCATTGTCCAGAACGTCTTTGGACGCAACTCCATACACGACAACGGGGAGATGATGGCACATCAACCGGAAAACGGAAATGTTCTTTGTCATTTTTTTTCCAAACCATAAATAATTTGCCTACTTGTGAAGATTGGATATTTAAAAATGCATATAAAGGATGGGAAGATGCGTCAATTGTTGATGTATTGATGATATCTTTTGGTTCTCTATTTTCAATATGATCGCATAAAACGAATTCTTTAATATCAACGGAAAACAGTGATGTTGTAGCTGCAACAATATACAAGAAATTTTTTAAAAGCATGAAAAAAGTATCATTGTGTTTTATATCATTTTAACATAATTTAAATTTAAATTTTTTATTCATAGAAAAATCTCTTTTTTTACAAGACACCCGTGTTCTGATCCGGGCGTCTTTAATATTTTTAGTATTGTATGATTTATTTAGAAGATTTCAATTCAAAATAAGCCTGGGCTACATCCTCAAATATTTTTTTATCCTCATCTTTCCAATCATATTTTGTTACAAAAAAATTAATAATAATGGGTTTTCGTAATTCCCGATTCCCTCCTCCTTCTATGCTTTCACCAATAGATTTGAAAAGATCTTGCATCTGCAAAGCTATTTGTTCGTAGTTCTTATCTGGATACTGTTCATTCCATTGTTCCTTATCAGCGGTTTCTTTTATAAGGCCTAAATTTTCACTGCTCTCAGCCAACGTATCATAGATATACTGAATATAAGGATCAACTGAAATTTTTTGATTTTGATTACTTTGTATTGTAGAGGGTTGAGATTTTAATAAATCTCTATAGTTTATAACATAATCAATACATGATTGTGCCAACTCTGAAGGTTCAGCATTAAAGATATCATTAAAAATACCTTTTTTATCATAATCATCATTACTGTATTTTGGTAAAATTTCAATATATTGGCGAATATTATTTATGATATTATAGCCCCATCGATTGTTAAAATCTAAACATAATGGATCTTTTTCAATGAGATTCAACCTACCTTCATTGATAGCCGTTGTGTAAAGTTCAACATTGAAATCTTTGATACTCTTACTCATTGCTGTGATTACATCATTTCCTAATTTTTGAACATCACAGTTTGCACGTATATCTCTATAGAAATTATTGTAATCTTCGTCATGGTAATCCGATTCATCATCGACTTCCGATTCATCATCGGACTCTCAAGAATCATTATCACTATAGACATTAATGACACCATGATCATTTTGATTTTGTACTTGTGATAATTCATGAGTCTGTGCGTGTGGTAATTCATCAAACAGTGATTCTGCTTTTGTTTTTAATTTTTTTTAAAATTCGCTTCTCAGATTACTATATTCAAACTGAAAAGCTGAATCTATACCATAAAAAGCATTATGTTGTTTAATTTTAGTCTCAATATCTTGATTCGTAGTATTAGATCCAATATTATCTATAACAAATTTTTCAAGCACAGGGAGAATATTTTTTGTGGTATCTTTTGACTTTAATTGTAAGTAACGGATAAGACCATCACACCTGATCATCTCAATATCTGCTGGTTCCGACTTAAATTCTTTGCTAAACACATCTCGCCATAGATCTTTTATTTTTTGAGGGTCTTTTTCTTCTATTTTCATAAGACCGCGGGTCATTTTTGTGACGTTTAAAAGTTTCTTATGATATTGATAATTTGATTGAAGGTCTGGCGCTTGATCATCAACTACTATCGGCTTTAGCCGATAATAGTTGATGTTATTTTTTTTTAAATTAATATTTTTTAAAAAAATTATTCAACAGAAGGTCAAATTGTTGTGATAGATAACGAAACATTTCATAAATCAAAAGATAACGGTATCTCATTAAAATTTTCTAAATTTTATCATCATCCATTACGAGAATTTTTGTGATTGTTTTGAACGCTGTGTTATCGTTATACGTTGTTTTATATTGTTTAATCACATTTAATGCAACCCGCCTCGTAAACAATCAGTAGTCAGCAATTCTCATTTTAGCTGAACGCCTTAGCTAAATTTAGAAAAATGAACTTTAGAAGCTCTGTCCAATCCTTAATGAAAACTGCTGAATTATGTTATTGCAACTTGCCGAAAAAGCATATTTCATGTAATGGTCGACGATTTCTTGGTTCTGCGGGTTGTTTTTTTTCATAGCCCACGGCCATAATAGACAAAGGGTTTAAATTCTCGCCAATCATGAAAGATTTTTTTAAAATTGATTCGTCAAATCCGCCAATTTGATGGGTCATTATACCCATTTCATAGGCCATAAGAGACATATTTTGAGCGGCTGCTCCGGTATCGTAATCCGCCCAACGATTAAAGTCTCCATTTTTTGAAAACTTTCTGTCAGCTAAAATAACGACAAGGGCACTGGCATGCTGGGACCAATTTTGATTAAATGGCACCATTGAATTTAAAATAAAATTGAAACTATCTGGATGCTCTTTTTTCATGGCAATTAAAAAACGCCATGGTTGATCGCCGTAACAAGATGGAGCCCAACGAGCAATTTCCACTAAACACGTTATATCTTCGTGGGTTATATCTTTTGTAACATCAAATTCACGGGAACTGTAACGATTTAAAATAGCACCCTGCACAGAAGAGTTGAGATAAGCCAACTGCAAATTTAAATAATATATATATTTATAATATATTCATTTTATATTGTGCAGAACAAAAATTTACACCTAACACGCCATTCTCAACGGAATCATTTCAATTTCCATGGGCTTTTTTAGATTAGAAAAAGATTTGAAAGGAAATTTAATGAAAATTGCTGAAGCACATCAATATTTTTTGTAGTATTCTTTATATAAGGGTATTATTCACTATTGTAAAACAAAATGACACAACTATTGATGCCAAAAGCAACCGCGTCATGGCTGATTGAGCATACATCTTTAACCTTTGAGCAAATTGCACATTTTTGTGGATTGCATTTATTAGAGGTGCAAAAAATTGCCGATGATGAACCAGAATCATCACAAAAAGGATTGGATCCTGTTGCCGCCGGCCAATTGAATTTAGATGACATTCATTCTTGCGAAAAAGATAAAACAAAACATCTAACGATGCTTAGAAATAAATTTGAGTATTTGGATGATCAAAAAAAGAGCAAAAAGTACACCCCTTTAGCAAAACGCCAAGATCGTCCCGATGCCATTTTTTGGGTTCTTAAAAATTGTCCAGATATTGATGAAAAACGTATCGCAGACTTTTTAAACAGCACCAAAGCGACAGTTTTATCAATTAAAAATAAAACCCATTGGAATATTAAAAACTTAAAACCTAAAAATCCTGTATCTTTGGGTTTATGCAGCGAGAGAGAATTAGAAAAATTCATATCACTGTACCAAGTCAAGGAATCCTAAATATGTCTATTGTTGTTGCCGCGCTTTATGAATTTAAAAAAATCGATGATCCGAAAAAATTGCAAAATAAATTAAAAAATTTTTGCCATTCAATTGGTCTTAAAGGAACATTATTGGTTGCACACGAAGGTATTAATGGAACCGTGTGTGGTAATCGTCAGTGTATTGATCAAATACGCTCTTTTCTCATCGATGATTGCATGTTTCAACAATTAGAATACAAAGAATCCTTTGCTGATGAATCGGTATTTTGTCGCATGAAAGTGAAATTAAAAAAAGAAATTGTCACAATGGGCGTTGAGAACATTGATCCAATCATTGATACTGGTATATATATTTCCCCAAAAGATTGGAATGAATTGATCCAAGATCCAAATACAATTGTAATTGATACACGTAATGATTATGAATACCAATTGGGTGCCTTTAAAAATAGTGTTAATCCCAATACGCAAACGTTTAAAGAATTCCCAAAATATGTACAAGATCATTTGTTGTCTTGTAAAGACAAGACAATAGCGATGTATTGTACAGGAGGGATTCGTTGTGAAAAATCCACCTCTTATCTCAAACACTTGGGATTTCAAAATATTTATCACCTTAAAGGTGGTATCTTAAAGTATCTGGAAAATGTAGCAGATCATCATAATTTGTTTGAGGGTGACTGTTTTGTATTTGATGAGAGGATTGCTGTTGGTCATGGCCTTGCACTGACTGATTATAAGAAATGCTATGGTTGCAGAGAAACACTCAGCGATGATGATCTCCATTCCGATTTATATGAAGAGGGTGTCAAATGCCCACATTGTGCAAATCTGTATGATGATCAACATTTTAATAGAGCTCGGGAGCGTCATAAACAAGTTATCTTAGCTAAAGAAAAAGGCATTCAACATATTGGTGATCAACGTCCTCATCACATGTGATTTAATATTAACTATTTAAAATGACATCAGCTGCTTTTTTTGACGGAGAATCTCCTTCGGCTTGAAGAATATATTTTAATTCTTCGGCTATGTCTTGGTATACATCTGTTTTTTGTAAGATTTTTTCCCATTCACGGACAATCGAATAAGGTGTGCATTGTTTTTGAATTAACTCAGGAATCAGAGGGCTTTTTAACAAAATATTTGGTAAAGAGATAAATGGAATGTTAACCAATCGTTTTGCTACATAAAATGTTACAGGATTCATAACATAATTAACCACGTGAGGAATTCCCATGAGGGCCAATTCTAAACTGAGTGTGCCGCTGGTAATAATGGCCCCCATAGTCCGTGATAGGAATTCTTGTTTTAACAATGGATCATCAGTGATGTCCAAAGGGATGTAAAGCTGATCTTGAAGTTCTTTTTTTAAATGAGGCAGCGTAAAACAACCGTATCGATAATCTTGGGGTAGGTGAGGAAATGTTTTTTGAAATAATGGAAACATACGCCGTATTTCTCCCATTCGACTACCTGGCAGCAACAAAATCATATCTTTATCAACATCTGAAGATTGTTTAACAATCATTTCAACCAATGGATGACCGACAAATAATCCATTTGAAAAATAAGATGGCTCAAAAGGAAACAGCGTCATCACATAATCGAAAAATGTTGAAAATGACGAAGCTCGGCCTTTTTTCCATGCCCATACGGTTGGTGCTACATAATGAATAATTTTAATATGGGGATTTTTTTTTTTTAATAATTTTGCAAACGGCAAATGAAAAGACGGTGCATCAATCGTTACAACTTTTTGAATACCTTGATCTAATACATATGAGACCATTTGATTCATACGTTGTTTAATTTTTAATAAATGAGGTATCACCTCAATAAATCCCATTAACGATAACTCCTTCATTGGAAATAAAGAGGTCAGGCCAAATTTTTTAAAGGATGCCTCACCGACACCACACACCTCAATACCCTCAGGGATAATGTGCGTTAAAAGTGATGCTGCAAGTTGATCAGCCGATGGTTCTAAAGAACTAATAAACAGACGTTTCATTCTGCATTGTTTGAAGTTAGTGGAATATTTTTATAATGTAATTCGATTTGATCAAAATTATTGTCAATGATCATGATGGCTGGTGCTTTCGTTAAAACTGGTTTAAAGTTCGAAAAACCAAAAGGTGGACGCCCATAAGCCACAGATGGAGCATGATAAGCAATTGCCTTAAAATTCCCCACAGATACATTATAATACCCAGAATTATGAAGATGTCCATTGATAAAATGCCAACGTATGTTAGGATTTTTCTTAGAAATTTTTTCATACAAAGGAATTAATTGATTAACCTTATCAATGGGGGTGATATAAAGAAGACTTCGTATTCTAATAAATAATTGTTGTAACACAGATTGAATTTTAAAAACAATTTTATCTAAAAATGATTCATGATGATGGTTGTCATTATATAAAAATCCACCCAATATATAGGACAATTTTTTAAAAAAATTGTCCTGATTGATGTGTAAAAACATTGGATGATGAGAGCACACAATAATATTTTTGATATCACTTAAATGAGCGTCATGCAATTTTTCAAATATTTTTAAAATATGATCGCTAATCAAACCATGACTTTTATTCAAAAATGATGTGTCTAGAATAATCCATAAAGTACCGTGATCTTGGTAAATAGTGTGTAAACCATCACGGGGAGATAACTTGAATGTTTGCCCCCCGACTATACATTCTTGTTCTTGTATGTCAAAAGATTGAATAATATGGTTAAGATGCTCAGGATCATAAGAATAATGATCATGATTTCCACGCGTAATAATTTTTTTCCCACAACATTCAAAAACGCGTTCTCCAAACTCTGCGTAAAGAAGTTTTCTATGGGCATCTGAAATTTTTCCATGAACCAAATCGCCTAAAAAAATAATTTTATCGTCATAGTCGACATTTTTTTTAAGAAAGTTCATCGTTGCATCAAAATGCTGATGACTGCTCTTTTTCGCTTTTCCAAAATGAATATCTGATATGATGTACACGCGTGCATGCGCAACAAACATGCATAATATGATGATATAAAATCGAATCATTACAGCTGCCATATGGGTCTTTTCATCATCTAATTTTATCAAAAATAATGACTGATTAACAGACAAGAAATAACATAACACAGGGCGCACGCATCTTTTAAATGTTCGTAACTTTTAATTACGTTCTCATTTTTTACGATTGTTGCTTGCACCAGTCATACTCTATTTTGTCTAGAATTTTTTTGATTTCCTTTCCAATGTATCCCTTTGCCATCACATCAAAGCCACTGATAGGGCATTTTTTTTTCTCAAAATTCACCTCAATTCCTTTAAATTGTTTAAAAATATGAAAAAAATCCTCTCCTTCTTTATAAAAAACAAAGTACAAATTGTCTTCATCTTTCCATTTTTGTAATTTTTGAACATCATGGCGAATTTGTTTGGGCATGATGATGGCACATGGATCCACAATCATGTTGTGCAGCCGAATGCACAAATTCATGGAAGGGTGAGACGAGGCCCTCATGTTGACATTCATCGCTGCATCAAATCCATGCTCAATCATCACAGAAATCACATCATTAATATTTCTTTGGATCGAAAAAATTTTTAATATTTCTTTGGAAATACGTTCTTTTGATAATGTTTTTAAAAGGTGTTGCTTCGATGCCATGGCGCGAACATGGTCCTGGTGAACGGGATGCATGACATCACCATCGATAACTTTTAAAAATCTAAAAAACCTCAAAATTCTTAAGGGATCTTCTTGAATGCGCTCAAGAGGATTGCCAATGAATCTAACAATATGGTTATGTAAATCACCCTTTCCGTCAAAATAATCAGTGATATGACCAAACGCATCCATATACATGGCGTTGATGGTAAAATCACGACGCTTTGCATCCTCATAAAATGAATCAATAGAGATCGTTTTTGGGAATCGGGTTCCAGTATATTTTTCTCCTCGAAGGACTGTGATTTCCACCCATTGTTGATTTAAAAAAGCACTGATAGATCCGAACTTTAATCCCGTTGGAATCGTCGGAATTCCAGCGCGTTTAAGATCATCCATTAACTCGGTGATATTTCCAGTAATGGCAACATCAAGGTCATCATACGGTTGATTTAATAGATAAGAACGGACACATCCTCCAACGAATTGTGCCGTTTGCCCCTTGCCTAGACTTCCTAAAAATTTTAGGATATCAAGATCCATCACATCTTTAATTTTCTAAAAAGCTATGAAGTTTTTTGGATCGGCTAGGATGTCTTAATTTTCTTAACGCTTTTGATTCGATTTGACGGATACGCTCACGGGTCACAGAAAACTGATTTCCAACCTCTTCTAATGTGTGATCATTACTGTCCCCCAAACCAAAACGCATACGTAACACGCGTTCTTCTCGTGGTGTGAGGCTGGCCAAAATACGGGTTGCTGTTTCTCTCAAGTTTGTCTGAATGGCGGTGTCGATCGGAAGGATGGCATTTTTATCTTCAATGAAATCTCCAAGATGTGAATCTTCTTCATCACCAATGGGCGTTTCAAGGCTAATTGGTTCTTTGGAAATCTTTAAAACTTTTCTAACCTTATCCACAGGCATGGCCAATTTATCTGCTAATTCTTCAGGAGTAGGCTCACGTCCGATTTCACTGAGCATTTGGCGAGATGTTCTGACAATTTTATTGATTGTTTCAATCATATGAACGGGTATACGAATTGTACGTGCCTGATCGGCAATAGAGCGGGTGATCGCCTGTCGAATCCACCAAGTCGCATAGGTTGAAAACTTATATCCTCGTTTATATTCAAACTTATCAACCGCCTTCATGAGTCCAATATTTCCTTCTTGAATTAAATCTAAAAATTGCAAACCTCTGTTTGTATATTTTTTAGCAATAGAAATTACAAGCCTTAAGTTCGCCTCAATCATTTCTTTTTTGGACTTGGATGTTTCGCGTTCTTTGCGTTGAATATGTGCAATCAAATTTTTTGTATCCATAAAATTTAATCCAGACATTTTACAACACTCATCAATATTTTGAAAGCGCTCTGGAAGTCTGTCTTTATGATGATCAAAAAAGGAATTCCACATGGTTGCTTTTTTCCCTTTTGCCAAAGCCTCAAAAGAATCCTTGGTAAATCCATTTTTATTCAGCTCATCCAAAAAATCTTTTCGGCTCATCTTAAATTGATCAATATGATTAATTAAAATGCGTTCTTCTTGAATAAACGGTTGAATCAAATTTTGATGAGCATTTAATAATTCTTCAATGCGATTAGGCGACAATTTAAGAGTTTCTAAATTTTTAGTTAATTTTTCTAAAATTTCTTGGTATTCTTTGTCACTTTGAGCTTTTGCTAAATAAGGAAAAGTCGAACGTTTTTGCTCTAATTCTTCATAATATTTCAAATGTTTTTTTAAGTCATTTAAAACACGTGTTCTGGTCATGTCGTCCTGTTCTTTTGGCTCATCATCGCCAGCAGCAGCGTCGCTTTCTTCTTCTTCATAGGTGCCCGTTGTATCAATGGTAATCACATCTCTTACCAACACTTGACGCTCTTTCAAATTGTTATACCATGTTTCTATTAAAAGTTTTGTCAAACCCGATTCACAAAGCCCAGACATCATGGAACGACGTCCTTCTTCAATACGCTGAGCAAGGGTGATTTCTCCGTCCCTTGATAGCAATTCGACATTTCCCATTTCTCGTAAATACATACGGACGGGATCATCACTTCTACCATTGGCATCAGATTCCGATTCTTCCTCAACTTCTTCTTTTTCTGATTCAGAAAATTCTCCAGATGGGGGGGCTTCATCTTCCATTTTTGACAATCGGATTTCTTCTGCCTCATCCTGATCAACAATTTTAATAGACCCAGATTCAGAAATCATCGATAAAATCTCGGTAGTTTTGTCTTCCGAAGATGTTTCTGCCATAATTAATTCTTGAATTTCTTCCAAAACTAAAAATTGCTCTTTCAATCCTTTTAAAAAAACTTTTTTTAAAACAGGATACTCTTGAGAAATTTTGAGTAAAACACTCTCTAATTTTTCATCTGTTGTTGTCATTTTAATGCCTCCATTTTTTTTAAATACACAATTTTTTCCCACTCTTTAAGAGTTGGAGCGTCACGATAACACTGCATCACGCGGTTTAAATCCGTTGATACAGAATTTTTTTGAATATAAGAATTCCACATATTTTTTAAATCATCATGGCTTTTTTGGGCAATATATCCATAATATTTCAATTCCCCATCTAGCAGATGACTACGTTCAAGACCTTGGGGTCCTTTATCCATATATGCGTCTAAAATTTTCATCTTTAGATTATTTAACACGTGATCTTTAAAGTCTAAAATGGTAATGTCCTCCAAAAGATCCTCAATCATATGAGGATGAATAATCAAAGATGCAAGCAATGCTTTTTCGGAGCATGGCAATGGTAAAGGATCTTTTGATGTCATTTTTTTTTGATCAGCTTTTGCAAACAAGCAATTGAAAAAAACTTTTTTCGTCTCTTGCTGAAACTGTTGTTTTAATAAACGATCCTCAATTTTATCAAAATGATCCATGGTTAATTTTAATGCCAACGCACGTTTTTCAACCGTCATTTTTTGGATATCCTGTCCTTCAAAATAATGATCAAAAACAAAATGAAAAAAACTTTTTTTCTGACTCAGTATGGATTGAAATTGATCCTTTCGACACAAAGAATCAGGATCCTCCCCGGACGGAAGAACACAAAATTCCGCTATTTGATGGGCTTTCACACAAGGCGTCATCAAAGTTGCCCCTTTAAAGGACGCATTTTTTCCAGCCAAGTCACCATCAAAACAAAAAACAGGTGATGCATGTTGAGACCACAAAGTTTTTAAATGCTCAATTGATAAAGCTGTTCCGAGAGGGGCCACGGCTGTTGTCATCCCTTGTTGATGCAACATCATCACATCAAAATACCCTTCTACAACAATCGGCGCTTTGTCTTTAAAATACTTTCTACCATGGTGATAAGCAAACAACGTATCTTTTTTAGAAAAAATAGCAGTTGCTGAAGAATTTAAATATTTTGGCTGATGAGGATGATCATTCATTAAACGTCCACCAAAAGCAATGACACGCCCCCGTGAATCACAAATGGGGATTTGTATGCGACCGGAAAAACGATCATATTTATCTTTAAAAATTCCCGACTCTTCCAAAACTTTTTTTGAAAATTTCAACTCTAGCAAATATTGGTATAAGCTAACACCTTTTGGTGCAAAGCCCAAACGAAATTTTTTAATTGTATCCTGTTGAATTCCGCGTTTTGACAAATAATCCAATGCCTGTTGGTTAAACGTTAACTGCCGTTCATAAAATTGAGATACCTCCTCATGTAAACGGTGTAGGCCCTGATCATTGCTATGGGTGAGATGATCAAGAACAATGCCATATTTATCACATAAATCATGCAATACCTCAGAGAATGTCTTTTTATTAAAGTCCATTAAAAATGTGAATATATCACCCTTCGCGTGACATCCAAAACAATAATAAAACTTATCGTCTTCTGCTATAAAAAATGAGGGGGTCTTCTCTTCATGAAAAGGACAAGACCCAACCCAGCGATTTTTTTGGTAGATGAGATTAATATGTTGAGAAACCACATCCTTCAAAGATACCTTCTCCTTAATCAGATGTATTGACATAAAACACCTATTATAGAGGGACTTCCCGCACTTAAGAAATTTAACCATGCGTCTTTAGAAATGTCAAACGGGTATGTTATCTTGGGTGTGATTAAAAGTGTGGGGAAATATTTTTTAATTATAGCATTTTTAAAATTAGAAATCAATTTTTATTTTTTAGAAAATTAACTATTTATTCATAATTTATTAACTATTTGTTAACTTTTTTATGATATTCACCCATCCCAACCCCCCACCCACCC
>JALRGP010000030.1 GCA_023259685.1 Alphaproteobacteria bacterium
AAAAAATAAAATAACCAATGGGAAAACAAATTTTTTGTCATAATTTTTAAACCAGTACAACAAAAACGGTAGATATAAAAAAAACAAATGAGAAGAGCCTATGACTAAATCAACACTTCCCTCTCTGGATGATCTTAATTCGTTTAGAACTGAGAGTGTTGCTGAAAATATAACCGAAATGAGTAAAGCAGCAAAAAATATGGATGCTTTAGAAAATTTTTTTAAAAATTTATTGCAAAAAAAATCTAAAAATACTAGAAAAAATAAAGAAGAGTGAAACAAACCCGGAATAATAAATCTTAATCTTTGAATTCTTGTAGAAGGACTTGTTAATAATAAAAAATATAAACCTGTCGCTTCCATTTGACGTAATCCTTGCAAAGAATAATGAAAAAAATAAGGAAAGAAAAAGCAAAAAAATACTTGTTTTAAATCGTAGTTAAATAACCTTAGTAATGCCAAAAGAATAATAAAAACACTGCCAAACAAATGACATATTTTTATGCAGGAATCGCTTAAAAATATTGATAAAAATGCATTTAAGCCGTGAAATCCGAACTCAGAAGCAATCGTTTTTCCAATATCTTCTTTAAAACAATCAAAAAATCTTGAAGAGCCATGGATAAACATTTCGTAATAAGACAAAGTATCACTATGCCATTCAAAATTCCTCATGCTTAAAAAAAGAGAGAAGAAGAATATTAACCAAATTTTCCTGCTTTTATCCCGTGAATGATTAACAGATGCTTCTTGATACAGCTGATTTTGAGTGATATTTAATGTGGTCATATTACCAACCTAACAACCTAAAACAACACACATGACTTATCTTTATTCCCTTCCTGAATTAAATCAATGTTACACACGGCTTTCAAATGAATACAGATAGAATCTTATTTCTATAAAAATATCTTTTTTTAAAGAATCTTGTCAATATTTTACATCGAACCCCAAAGTTGATAGATTTAATGTATACCTTGCCTTTTTATTGAAACAAAAAGGCTGTGTCGGGTTACCGTTCATCAACCAAAAGGAGATACAAGATGAGATTTTACGAGCTTGTTTTTATCGCTCGCCAAGACTTAACACCTGCTCAGGTGGAAGGACTTGCACGTCATTACACTGGCGTGATCAAGGAATTTGGCGGTGATGTAAAAAAAACAGAATTTTGTGGGCTGCGCCAATTGGCCTATGCCATTAAAAAAAACACACGTGGTTACTACGTTTTATTAAATGTGGAAGCTGGCCATGATTGCATGAAAGAAGTTGAACGCCAAATGAAAATTAGTGAAGACATTCTAAGGCATTTAGCTGTTCGCGTTCCTACGCTCAATCACGAGCCATCACCGCTCATGCAACAAAGAAACTACAAAGATGAAATCAGTCGCAAAGCTGATGATGATTTTATTGAAGATTAAGGAGGTTACCCATGGAAGCAACAACAGAAGTTAAAAAGAAACAGTACTTTAAACGTCGTCGTATTTGTCCATTTTCTGGTCCCAATGCACCAGCTATCGATTACAAAAATGTCACGTTATTGATTAAGTTTGTCTCTGAGCGTGGTAAAATCATGCCAAGTCGTATCACAGCCGTGTCTTGCTCAAAACAAAGAGAGCTAGCAACGGCTATCAAGCGCGCACGCTATTTGGCGTTAATGCCATTTGCTAACGTCTAAAAGAGGTTAAAATGACCAATATTATTTTATTAGAGCGCATTCCCTCCCTTGGGCAAATGGGAGAAGTGGTGACTGTCAAACCAGGATATGCAAGAAATTATCTACTGCCAAAAGGAAAGGCCTTAAGGGCGACACAAGCAAATTTGGATCTTTTTGCAAAGAAAAAAGTTGAGCTAGAGGCGGCAAATACCTCCAAAAAACGTGACGCAGAAGCGGTGTTTTCTAAATTAGATCAATTTGACATGACACTGATTCGCCCTGCCAGTGAGGTCGGGCATCTATACGGTTCCGTTCGAAGCAAAGATATCGTTGATGAATTGGAAGTGAATGGATTTAAAGTTCAAAAATCTCAAATCATCATTCAAAAACCTATCAAAGTTTTGGGACATCATGAAGTGTCCGTTGTATTGCACCCCGAAGTCAAAGCAACCGTTAAAATCAATGTTGCAAAATCAAAAGAAGAAGCAGCCGCCCATTTTGACGAAGCTGACGTGATTGGATTAATTCAACCTGAAGAGATTTCAGAGCGCGATTAATGCGATGTTAAAGCCACATTTTTTAAAAAAAATAATGTGGCTTTTGCCAAATTTTCTAACATTTTTTAGATTCATTTCCGGTTTTATTATTATTTTTTTAATTAAACCTTGGGATTTTATTGTATTTTTTTTAGCTGCCATATCTGATTTTTTTGATGGTTTTTTAGCCAGACAATTGAAAGTTGATTCTCCTTTTGGAGCAGCATTCGACCCTATTGCAGACAAAGTTTTTTACGGCGTATTATGTGTTTTTTTAAATATGTCTGGACGTATTCCAACCACTCCAATTCTATTGGTTTTAATACGTGATGTGATGATTGTGATTGGTGGCATTTTTTTAAAAAAACGTTCTGATTTTGTTATTCATCCAACAATGATCAGCAAATTAAATACCACATGTATTTTTTTGGGAATTGGTGGTGTTTTTTTATCTATTCCTGATGTCATCTTGAATATGATTTGGATGAGCATCATAATTTTAACCCTTTTATCATCCATTCAATACGGAAAAATTTTTTTCAACTACTTAAATAAGTTTTAATAATTTTTTAATATTTATCATTTAATTTGATTATATTGATACATTTTTAATACCTGTCATGAATTTTTATGGTCTTTTCGTAATCGCCACAGCCTTTACTTTATGTTCTACTCATACAGTCGAAACATATAATAACCTCACTATCTTGAATAAACCACAAGCCATCACCTCCCGTCCTGATCTACCTAAAATTTATGTGGTAAATGATGATTCTTCTTTGGCTGTTCTTGATATCGATCAAGGAAAAATTTCAAAAGGATTTAAAATAACAAATGATTTATTGGGAGACACATTTTTAAAAAAACCGATTGATTTGGCTTTGGATGACGTTAAAAAAATTATACGTTTTAAACAAAGAAAATCAGTTGACCATTTTTAATCTTGATCCCTGTGGTGATTTATTATTGAATCCTAAGATCTTAAGAAATAGAGAAATTTTGTTACCAAATCAGGATATTTTTAAGAATCCGAAATCAATCATCTTCAATAAAATGAGTAATTTTTTGTGCATATTGAATACATCTTTTGTCAGCATCTTGGAACAAAATCAACATGGCGATATTTTAAATATTCGCACTGTGATAAATCCGTTACACAGTATGCTCACATCAATTCCTTTTTCGGATAAGTTTTATATGGCTGTTAAGGGTGATTCCTTGCATATTACAACAACCGATAATATCGATACGTTAACAAATCAACAAATGATTCCCTACTTAAATCAATGATCTAATGATGGAGATTTGTACATTAATAACAACCAGATTTACTATACACAGATGGATAAAAAAAATATCGTTTATTTTAATGAAACAAGCCAACAAGCTCATACTATAGAGCTAAGAGATATGCAAATTAAAGCAGTTTCCACACGTCTGGGATATTTATATGCATTAAATAATAATTCATCCATTGATATTCACCCCATTATGAATCCACTACCTAATGAAATTTTATTAACGGAGCCAACATACTCTTTCTCTTTGTCATCGTTTCCTCACAAAAATATCTTTAAATTGCCTATCAAAGAAGTCCAAATAATGACACTACCTGAACATGGCAGACTTTACTTAAATGATATTTGTATTCAATCAAATCAGATGATATCAAGACATGATATTGATCAAATGCGCTATATACCGCCAATTAATTTTAGTCAAAAAAGATCTTTTTTTCAGTATAAAATATCAGTTGACGGTAACATTTGGAGCTATTTCAATCGCACAATGTCGTTTGAAAAGAAATAAAATTTCTTGTTCTTCAAATAATTTAAAATGATCTGTTTCATGCCATTCTCCACAGTGATGAATGGCATGGTTGTTCACAAATTCTGTTAATTGTTCTGTGGACAACAATCCTAGATCCACTATATCCTTATCCTTTTTCATACGCGTAAAAAAAGAACCATTATAGGCATTGAATGTCCATAAACATTGATTGTATTGTATTGTAAAATCATTGATTAAATCAAAGCGCGACGGCAAATACAAAGGGCACGTCCACCCCATTGATAATCCTTTTGCAATGGATAATGCGATGCGATTTAATGTAATACTTCCTGGGCCAGAATGAGTCGTTACAAGGCGAATGGGAGACGGCAAATTTTTGACAGTATCTTGTAAATGGGGTAAAAATGTTTCTGCTCCCCTTAAATCTTCATAAGGTAATGTGTAATGATGGATAATTGCATCATTATCGTATCCGATCATATAGCGAACACATGTTTTTTGTAAAACAAAGGCCAATTTAAGATCGCGTTTGATATTATCCATTGGTTTTTAAATTTTTAAACCCATCATGTAATGAACGCTCTAATTGATTCAACATATCTTCTTTTTTTAAATTTGGTTCGATGATGGGAAGATATTCTAATGTAATTGTTCCAGGATGCTTTAAAAAACCACGGCGTTTCCAAAATTTTCCTGAATTTAAAACAACAGGAAGAATGGGTAGATTTAAATGATTATACAAAAAAGTAATGCCACGTTGAATATCGATCGCAGTATTATCATAAGACACACGCTTTCCTTGAGGAAAAATAACAATAGAAAAACCCAAATCCGCCGCCTCTTTTCCCTTTTCTATTAGGTATTTGATTGTTTTTGTCCCACTGCTTTTTCTATCAACCTTGATACTTTTGCCGCGCTTTAAATAACCACCAAAGATGGGAATGTGGAACAATTCTTTTTTGGCAACGAATGCTGCTTTGGGCAATAATACATGAAACACCATTGTTTCCCATAAAGATTGATGCAAACAAGCCACAATACAAGGGCCATTTTTTAAAGCATTTTGAAGATGCTGGGCACCCTTCACAACATAATTTAATTGGCAAAAAAAATTTAATATTTTTAAAAAACCATGCACATAAGAACGTTCCACCCATACACAAAAAGACACGGGTAAAAACCAAATATACGGGTAAAAAAAACCCAAAAAACCAAAGCTCCAGAAAAAATAAGTGATATTAAATAAAAGAGAACGAAAAAATAACATGAAAACCTCAATCCTTTTTAATGGTGCGGTCGAGAAGACTCGAACTTCCACGGATTTCTCCACAGCGACCTCAACGCTGCGTGTCTACCAATTCCACCACGACCGCACAGTCATGTGTTTTTAATGCTTTATTTTGTTAAGCATATTCAATGGTCGGGACGAGAGGATTCGAACCTCCGACCCCCTGTACCCAAAACAGGTGCGCTACCAGGCTGCGCTACATCCCGCCAATTAATAATATTATAGCAAAAAAATAAAAAAAATAAAAATCTCTTAAATTGCGGAGGTGCGATTAAAAGTGGGGGGCTAACATGATCTTTTTTCCAGAAATTTCCTGCTATTTTAATGTACTTTTGAATGATATACCTATGAATGCTTTATTTTCCAAACGCATTTTTTGATGAGAGTCTTTGCTTTTCTCTGATTCAGGGATCCTCATGCACTTCATGACTGCTTCGGTTTCCGACTTCGTGGACGACTAGCCTTTCTCTACTAGAAAAAGGTTTTAAAAAAAAACTTACTAGTATATGTCAAAAAAATGAGACGTTTTATGGTAAACATACTCTCCCGGAGCTTCATCAATAGTTGGCAAATGATGATAATGATGTTTAGATTTTGACGTATCATGGCGCACGAGCCAATCTCGTAATTCCAACCACCATGTTTTGTGGATACCAACCTGACAATTGATCGTATATCCATATTTTCCTGGAGGTGGGTGAATGACACCCGCTGAGTGACCACCGCCCGCCAAAACCAAAGTTGCCTCTTCATATAATTCTTTGATAGCAAAAGCAGAAGCTGGAGGAACAATATGATCATTTTCCGCTGATAACACAAATAAGGGTTGTGAGATATCATTTAAACGGGGTATTAAACCATTTTTCAAAAAAATGTTGTCTAAATAATCTAAATGAAGTGACGCCGGTATATCTGTCGTGTCACAATTCCAATATAAAATATCAAAAAATTTTTTATCCTTATTCAAATAGTAAAGATCAACAAAATTCGACCAAATCATATCATTTGATCTGAGCATACTAAACATATTGGCCATCATATCGCCTGGAAAAAAACCATGAGTATCATTCATTTTTTTCAGATCTTCAATTATTTTTGGCGTGACGAATAAACGCATATCGCCTATTTTTTCAAAATCAATAGGAACCGCCAATAATGTTATTGTCTCAATCAGCGACCTTGAATTGTCTGACAACAATAACCCTACTCCCCCAGTGCAATAGCCAATTGTATGAATAGGGTTTTGACAATGATCATGCATGAAAGACAAGGCCTCATGAATAGAAGCCGAATAATCTGATAGTAATTTTCCTTTTAATTCATCACGGCCGTTAGCCCACGACATAATCCATACACTAAATCCTTGATCAATAAAAAATTTGACAAATGAATTATGGGGCTGCAAATCACAAATATAAAATTTATTGATCCAAGGTGGAATAATGAGAATGGGAATAGTGTAAGCATCAGCAAAAGCCGGTTCATAACAAATTAATTCAAAAATATCCGTTTTTAAAACGACTTTACCTTTGGTCGTGGCTAAATTTTTGCCAACCTGAAATAATTCAAGATTGACAAAACTAGCTAAAGACAAAAAATGATCTTTTTGAAAATCTTCATAGAGCCTTTGAAACCCTTTCCATAAAGAATCACCATTGGTTCTGATCATCTCATCCAATACAATAGGATTCGTCCAAGGGAAATTTGATGGGGATAAGCTATCAATCCAATTTTTCATCGCTAGAAAGGTGATGTCTTTATGTTGATGAGGTATTTTTTCTAAAAAATCTTGAATGGTTTGTTGATGAAGTAAAAAAAATTGTTTTAAAAAATCAAAAATTGGAATATCTGTCCAACGTTGATCTTGAAATCGTCGATCTTTAGGGTCGTGTTGCACAACCGGAAGCACGTCGTATCCATGAATTTTTTGCATAAAATATGATGATAAATCATAGAGTTGTTGACTGTAATGAGCAAAATCAAACAAATGAAGATGTATATGTGATATTTTTTTCACTGTAACAAATTAAAAGTTAATAAATAATGAACAAATTTAATTTTTTTTTAAAATCTACATTTTATAAGGATTATCTCACGTATGTCCCACTGTTTTTAGCATAGCTTCCGCTTTTGCTTCTGTTTCATCGAATTCCATCTCGGGTGATGAGTCATAGGTAATACCGCCGCCTGCATGGATTGACAGAGTATCTTGGTGAATACAAAAGGTACGAATTAAAATATTTGTATCCATTGCACCGCTAAAGGATATGTATCCCGCCGATCCGCAGTAAGGCCCCCTTGCAACCCCTTCCAATTCTCGTATAATTTCCATTGCTCGTACTTTAGGGGCGCCTGTAATAGATCCCCCGGGAAATGTTGCCGTGAGTAAATCAATTAAATCATAGGGTTCATCTAAAACTCCCACCACCGTTGAAACCAAATGATGAACTGTTTGATATGTTTCTAAATCAAAAAGAGCTGGAACTTTAACGGAATGAGATTTGCATACTTTTGATAAATCATTGCGAAGTAAATCAACAATCATGACGTTTTCACTTTGGTCTTTCGCTGAGGATCTTAAAGAATTTTGATTGCACAAGTCTTGAGCAAGGTCCATGGATCTGCGACATGTTCCCTTGATTGGACGCGTTTCAACGTGTCGATCAATGACCTTTAAAAAACGCTCCGGCGATGATGATAAAATATATGTAGGATCAAAATTCATAAATGTGGAAAAAGGAGCTGGGTTTTTTTTTCTCAATAATTGATATAAATCAAAACGTTTATCAAGATAATTCAATTGGCACGTCCAGCGTCTGGCTAAATTAATCTGATAAACATCTCCTTCCTCAATATATTGACGCACTTTTTCAATCAGTGGAACGTACGATTCTTTCGTATGATCGCTGTGAATCTTAGGCCGCTCAATGGGATTGACGGGTTGTTTTAAAATATTTTGTTCCAGTATTTGCAAAAAATCACCCACTTGTGATTGATTGTGGCTCATTAAATAACATTTTTTAAGCTCATGATCCCACGCCAGAACTGTTTGATAGACTCCTAAACAACAATCAGGAAAATCAATATCAGCATGTGTTTTTGGAATGTCTTCTAAAAATCTGTATAAATCGTACGAAAAAAAACCACACAGCCCTCCTTGAAATGGTGGCAAATCGGGGTGATGATTTTTTTTTTGGCGCTGTAAAAATCCTTTTAAAAAAGAAAATGGATTGTCGTTTCGAAAGATAAAAATATCTTCTGGTAGCGCCGTTATAAATGTATAACGTCCTGTGCCTGTTGGCCACACAAGATCAGGGATTGGATTGGAATCTAAAAATATAGCACCCTTTAAATGTTGGAATTTTGAAAAAGATTCCAAGGGATCCATTGTATAAGGCATATTCAAAATAATCATGGGAGACCTCTTTTATTTAAATAGTAAATAGGACCAAAAATTGGGAAAGCTTGTGGAAACTGTATCATAATTTTTGATGTAGCATCCATTTGTACAACTGGCAAGTATGGCAAAACTCATGGCAACACGGTGATCGTGGTCAGCGTCAATTACAATGTTGGGATCATTAAAGTGACCACTTTGCCCTTGAATAAATAAGGAATCTCCGTGGGTCCAAGTTTCAATTCCAAATCGTTTGAGTCGATTCATCATTCCTTCTAATCGGTTGGATTCTTTTGCTCTGAGTTCATGAAGGCCATCGAATTGACTCAGCCCTTTGGCCAAAGACGCCGCGATAAATAAAATAGGGTACTCATCGATAAGATAAGATGCCCACTCAGATCCTACGTGAATTCCATGAAGATGCGAACTTCTTATCACAATTTCACCACCTGTGATGCGAATATTTCCACCCATTTGCATTAAAATATCAATATACTTTAACCGAAAAGGATCCATACACACATGGGTCAAAGTGATTTCTGACATCGGAAGCAACAGCGCACCAACCACCCAAAATGCTGCACCAGATGGGTCCTTTTGCACATAAATAGTTCGTTCTTTTTGTATTGTTTGTTTCCCAGTTAAACGAATGATATTGTCATTAATTTGAATGGGATAACCAAGTTCTTGTAACATATGCTCCGTATGAGCACGGGTTGGGACGGATTCAATGACAGTGGTTGTATCTTTGGAAAATAACCCTGCCAATAAAATACAGGATTTGACTTGAGCAGAAGGAACAGGCACATGATATGTAAGCGCTCTTGGATGATGTGTACCTGTCACTGCCATAGGCAAACGATCTGAGCGAGACTGGACGTTGACCCCCATATCCGTTAATGGTTGAATTACCCGTCCCATAGGCCGTTTTCTTAAGGATATATCGCCGTCTAAGTAGATTGTTTCTGGAACACCCGCAAACACCCCCATCATTAAACGTGCTGTTGTTCCGGAATTACCCATCCAAAATAAATGCGTTTTAGGCTTTAATGCAACAGGAGAGGTGATCGTCAGCACATGATCATCACCAGGATAAGTTTTGATTCCTAAACCTTCTAAAACTTTTTGGGTGCACATTACATCCTGTCCCTCATTGAGACCAATAATTTTGGTGATTCCAGGAAATACAGATCCCAAAATTAATGCACGATGAGATATGGATTTATCTCCTTGCACAGGTGGTGAGACCTGGAAACCTGTTATTTTTTTCGGAACAAATAAAGGCAAGTGATGTTGTTCAAACTTTTATTTTAATTTATCAGATTTTTGATTCAAACTCATCATTAGGCCCTGCACCCAAAATCAGGGCCTACGCATGAAAATTTGTGGTAAATTTACAACAAGAATAGAAGGGATTTAAAAGCCAAGTAATACATGCTA